>NZ_JBGSXF010000643.1:0-2555 GCF_041751555.1 Persicitalea sp.
TTCTTCTTGTACAAAAAATCCCCGACCTGATGGCCGGGGATTTTTTTATGACGTAAGCCATTGGGTAGTTTTGTATCATTCATTTTCCCAGCGCCAACCCCGCGCTCAACAATACATAGCCTCCCACAATCAACGGTACAGCCAGAAAGCCTAGTAGCACCAGCAAAACCGCCGAAGCCAG
The DNA here is from genome assembly GCF_041751555.1 of Persicitalea sp. NCBI lineage: Bacteria > Pseudomonadati > Bacteroidota > Cytophagia > Cytophagales > Spirosomataceae > Persicitalea > Persicitalea sp. The sequence continues at coordinate 182 of NZ_JBGSXF010000643.1, forward strand.
CAGGAAAAGATAACGTACTTCATTCCCCTGCCAGCCGAAAGACTTAAACTTTAAAGCAAAAAGTGGCAATTCCGCCACCAGTAGAAATGACATGACTGCGGTGAAAATCAATAAATTGGTCGTGTTGACGATGACGGACTCCCACTCAGGGTAGTTGCGCAGAATGAAAGGCAGCGACGCCACCAAAAGGGCGTTGGCGGGTGTCGGGACGCCGATGAACGAGTCGCTTTGCCGGGGGTCGATGTTGAATTTAGCCAGCCTCAGCGCCGAGCAGACGGCAATCAGAAAGGCCAGGTTGGGAATCCACAAATCTTCGAGGCCCGGTACCGAGCGGAGTAGAAGTTGGTAGATAATCATGGCGGGTAGTACCCCGAATGTGGTCATATCGGCCAGCGAGTCCAGTTCCTTGCCGATGGGCGAACTCACTTTGAGTAGCCGCGCCGCGAAGCCGTCGAAGAAGTCGAACACCGCCGCCAGGCCGATCAGGGCGCAGGACAGCAGCATGTTGTTATGAAAAACCTCTACGATTCCCACGCAGCCACAAAGCAGATTGGCGCAGGTGAGGGCATTGGGAATGTGTCGTTTCATGGATGATCCAGCGAGTTATTTTAAAAAAGGGTTGTTCTTTTTCTCAAAACCAATGGTCGTCGGCTGCATGTGTCCGGCATAAACAGTATAGTCGTCAGGCAGCGTGAAAAGCTGGGCGCGGATGCTATTGAGCAAAGTGGCCATATCCCCGCCAGGCAGGTCGGTTCGGCCAATGCTCTGTCGGAACAGCACATCGCCGCCGATGACGAATTTTTGTTCGTCGTTCACAAAAGCCACATGACCGGGCGCGTGGCCGGGTACGAAAATGATCTTCAGCGCAGAACTACCAAATTCTATCGTTTCGTCCTTTGCGAGCCAGCGCTCGACGGCGGGTTCGTCGAAAGTAGGGAAACCGTAGTTTGGTGCGTAGGTTTTCACCGCGCGTAACAGGGGCTCGTCAAGGCGGTGCAGGGCGAAGGGAATGTCGTAAGTCTGCTTCAATTTCGCTACGCCCAGCACGTGGTCAATGTGAGCGTGGGTGTTGTAAATGCCAACAGGTTTCAGTGCGTTGGCTTTAATAAAATCATTGAGCTGCGCGTATTCCTGTGGCTCATAGCAACCGGGATCTACTATGATGGCCTCCTTGGTTTCGTCGTACAGCAGGTAGGTATTCTCGGAAAAAGGGCTGAATACGAAAGATTGAATTTGAATCATAGATTGGGAGATATTGAAGACGCGAAGTTAGCAAACTGAAACGGAACCGGAGTCTTTTGGCCGCTTCTCCAAATTTTTACAAAAAAATCCCCCGCCATAGAAGCGGGGGATTTCTATAAAAACTAACTCACAGAGTCAGAATAGTTATAGCGATTAGTATTTATCGTGACGAGTTTCGCTCCACATGTCAGATTCCCAACCTGTGTGGATGTTGCGTCCCTGATAGGATTTCCAGTCGTTGGTGATGGCCATACCCTCCTCGCGGTTGCGGGCTTTTACACCCACGACTATGCCGCCATTTTCCAGGCTTTCCTTGTATACCGCAGCGCGATCTTCAGGAATTCCTGATCCGACGAGCGCCCCGATGATGCCGCCCGTCAAGCCACCTGCTCCGGCTCCGGCAAGTCCGGCCGCAATTGGCCCGGCAATGACAAGCCCAAGACCCGGCAGAGCGATGGCCGTACCGATGGCAGCAATGGCTCCAACAATAGCACCAGCTGTGCCGCCAATGGCCGAGCCTACGCCCGCGCCCTCCATAGCTTTGTTGCCCAGGTCGGAGCGATCGTCTTCGTCCACATCTTTAAAATTGGTTGTACGCGTTTCGTCAGACATCAGTACTGAGATGTCGTCGCGAGTGTAGCCACGATCGATTAGCGAGTTGTAAGCCTTTTCGGCGTCGTCTTTATCGTGAAAGACGCCAGTAATAGTGCCGGTTTTGGCATCCAGTTCGGTGGCCGAGTCGATTTTGTTTGAATCCTTTAAATTGTCCATGATTTGTGCGGTTTTAATTTGATAAGTAATAACTCTTGCTTTTCTCTAGTCCAGTAAAACATCGTTCCAAATAGCGCAGACACAACTAGTAGCTTTTTTGACTAATTTGAGATAATTTATGAGTAATCCTGTCCCCAATCCTGGGGAAAATCAGTCGGTATTTTAAAAATAAAAACGACTACATTTTCCTTCCCTAGCCGAGAACCGCCTATTTTTGTGAAATGTACAAACGCCTTCTGCTTCCTCTCCTTTTTCTCTTCGATGCTGAACGCGTCCATCACTGGGTGTGCGATTTAATTCGCTTTGCCTACGCATTGCCCTTTGTTCCCGATATTCTAAGAAAGACATATATTTATGAGCA
>NZ_JBGSXF010000644.1:0-9936 GCF_041751555.1 Persicitalea sp.
CAAGTAAGCTATTGCATGAAATAGCGCTTATGCATACGTTTGATGCAGCCAATGAAGTACATAGACGCACCTCCTTTCATCCATGGCACAGAGTCTTTCAGATCCATTTGGAAAGAGAACTGCAAGAGATCGATCCGCGTGTAGCTATTCCGTATTGGAAATTTGACAAGATGGCTGATAGAGTATTTACAGCAAAATTTGTGGGAGAAACAAAACAAAGCGACGACTTTGACCAAGATGTAGCCGAAATTAAACGTCCCACATTTGACCTGATGAACCCCTTATTAACTTACGTGGAACACACTGTTTGGGGACCATTGAGAAGAGCATATAAAGAAATAAACCCAGCAGTAGGTAAGCCTGACCGAATATACACGGAATCAATGATTATAGACGGACCCGATTCCAGCGAGTATTTTCTATACTGGTCAAGATTTGAAGAGCGAAGATCTCACAATCAAGCCCACAACGCATTTACCGGTCATGTTGTTGACGTTGGAAGAGATCCAGTTGACCCTCTTTTTTTTATGATGCATGGTAATGTAGACAGGCTATGGGCATTGTGGCAGGAAAAACATAATCGTTATGATGGCAATCAGGTAAATACTTATCCATTTCAAAATAAATATGCTGGCGAGCGAGGAGCGAAATGGGCATTGTTAGAAACAGCAGATGAAGATGGCATATACATTGCAAATAATGACGACATTGGCAACTTTGCAGAAGATACGCTCTGGCCGTGGGATTGGGATATTGCTTTAAGCAGGCCAATGAGGAAATGGAGTAGTATGGACCCTGACTACGGAACGGGTTCGGTGCCTCAGATTAACATTGACTTTCCGGAGTCAGCCGCCTCAAATTACCCAGACGGCCCAATAACAGTGAAAAGCACTATAGACTACCAGGGCAGACTCAGTAATATGCCTGCATTGGGGTTTGACTATGATTGTATTCCTTATTTTGACCGTGATAAAAAACCATATGATCAGATTAATGTGAGTAGTACAAAACGTCAGAATCAACCACATCAAAATAATAAAGACGAACAAACCGAAGCACTATATAATTTAAGTGATAAAACGGCAGATTTGCACAGCCGTATTAAGTCAATTGAATTAATAGATGAAACAAGTGAAATTTTCCTAGATACAGCTATTAATATTATTGCGGACCCATCAGAGCCTTACAATTTAAGATCAGAGTTAATTCTTGACGTATTCGCGGCAAAAAGATCTAACAGGCACTTCCCTTCTAGAAAACCACGTTTTTTTGATATACTAAGGGGACTTTTAACTGATGAAAATCGAAAGCTTAGATTTCAAGCCATTGATATTCTGGCCGCTAGTGAAGATGAAATCGTACAGGATTTTTTAATTTCTGAGTTGAAAAAAGAACAAAGCGAATTCATTTCAAAAACAGATGCCATCTTCTTTTTAAGGCAAAATACCAAACCCCAGCACGCTGCCCTGTTCCGTAAACTTTTTGAAGAAAGCAACGACCCAGAAGTAAGAAAAGCCGCCATACAAGGACTGGGGAACGATCCCGATGCTATTGAACTACTTAAAAAAGTGGTACAAGACATTGATGAAAACTTCAAAATCAGGGAAGCAGGCGCGCTGTCGCTTCATCATTTAGATCATGAAACTATGAATGCGGTGGCGGAAAAAATCGTGGCAGAACCTGAAAGTGGCGATGATATTATGCTGTTCAGAAGCAGTAGCCCCGATCCCGACGAAGTTGACTTTAAAACCGGACTTTTAAATATGCTCACTTTCACCGGCGATGTAAACCGGCTGAAAGAAAATGAAGGCCTGAAAAGCACCTTGAAACAGGTGGTAGACCCATCTACTGGCAACAAGGCGAATTTCCGCAGTTCTTTTGAATTGCTGGCTGCCGCGCCTTCCGTCGGCCCTACTATCATAGAACAAATGGCGGCTAAACTTCTGAACAGGCTTGAAGGAAACGACAATGAGTAATGTTCAACTAACAAAGAATAGCACAGATGAAGAAATAGCAAAGGTGCTGGACAGCATTCGAAGCGGCGGGCTGTCGAGCACCTTCTTGGTAGAACTTCTGTCTGAGCGGCACGCTGTTTATAATGAACGACCGGCCTACCAAGCAAACCGTATAAAAGGATATGCCCTAGCTTCTTTTGCAGAAGTGGGAATGCCCGATTCGGCCATTAACTTTATTTTGGATGAATTGCAAAACGGCAGAAACGCCTATATAATAGCAGCCGCAGCCAAGGGCCTGCGGGGCAGCAAAAGGCCCAAGGCTGAATATGCAAACTTTTTAATCCAGGCCCTGCACAACCTACGCTTTCACGATGACAGTCTGGATCTTACAGAGTTTAAGCCTACCTGGCCATTACGCCATCCATCCAGCGGTAAGCTCGAAATTTTCCGCACGTTGCAATGGCTTAAAGGATATGCAAAAGCTGCGTTACCTGAGCTAAATAGTTTTCTAAAGAATAGTATTGATTTTACTCCCGAAATGCAGGAAGAAATTCAAACAACAATTAACGCTATTGAGGCAGATGAACGCGAGCTGGACTTAAGCTGCTGCGATGTGAAAGGAAAAATCGAAAGCCGGGCCACATGGTGGCCTAAAGGCAGACGTACCATTAGCAGCATCGGGCACCTGGAAGTGGAAAATGAAGATGGCATAACTATGGCCTTGGCAAATGTAATAGGCCAAAAGCCCACAGTCGTGTCCTTTTTCTACACCCGCTGTATGAACCCCAACAAATGCACCCTTACCATTAACAAAATGGGATGGCTGCAAAAAGAACTGGCAAAAATGGACCTCGAAGACAAGGTAAACCTCATTGCCATCACTTATGATCCGGGTTATGACACCCCTGCTAAAATGCGTACTTTTGGTGAAAACAGGGGCATGACCTTTGGTCCCAATGTGCATGTATTAAGAACGCGCCCGGAAGATTTTGTTACGCTTTCTGATTTCTTCCAACTGGGTGTAAATCATGTATCATCTACTGTTAACCAACACAGGCTTGAGCTGTACATCTTTGATCAGGACGGGCGTATCAAAACGATCTACACACGCCTTCAATGGGAAGTTGACAAAGTAACGTGCGACCTTAATAATGTCATTAATCAATCATCAAAGCGCAGTTGGCTACTAAAAATCGTTAATAATGTGCAGCAGGTAGCTTTCCCTGTGGTGGTAGCTTTTTTTCCAAAATGTCCTTTTTGCTGGGCTGCATATCTCAGCGCCTTGGGAATTTCAGGTATCCAAAGTATTCCCTATAGCCCATGGTTAGTGCCAGTGATTATGATGATTATGATTTTTAACTCGATAATACTCTACAGTAAATCAAAAGCTAGGAATGGACTGATACCTTTTTGGATAAGTCTTATAGGAGTCTCGTTCGTGGGCTTAGGATATTTTCTTCCAATCCCACTTATGGCCATTCTGGGCATTTTACTAATTTTTATCGGGGCTATACTGAATAGTCTTTCATTTGACAATTGGTCGAAAGTTTGTTTTTTAGCTATATCAATATTTCATAAACTAAAAACTCCTTAGAGTAATTCTTTACCGTCTGCGGCTGCGGTCCATTTACTAAGAACGTGTTTGGGAATTATGTTTGGTTGCCTGTATCGATTCTTTGTAACATGATCTGAATATTTGCCAGAAGTAGCCAACCGACCGAAGAAGATACGGTGATTTCATAATCTTTCACGATCCGTCGGAAAAAGTTCGTCCAGGCAATGCTTCTCTCAACGACCCACCGCTTGGCCACGGGTACAAACCCGCGAGCCGATTCTGGGCGCGAAGCCCTCTCAAAATCAATGCCCCACTTTGACAATTCCTTGGCGAAAACGCCCCCATGCGACTGGTCACCAAATACCCTCTCAACCCGATCTCCATACCATAGGATGTCGCTTATCAAGGGTAGTGAGGAAGGGCCGTCAGCCTCGTTTGCCGCATGCACATCAACAGCCCATAAGCGCCCACCGGTATCGACCAAAAACTCTCTTTTGCGGCCGCACGGGCGGCCCCGCATTGACTTTCGAGTGCATCAAAAAGTGTGGGGCAATTGATATTTTGGTAACTTGATAAGGATTTAAACCCTTGCGGCCCCACCTTGTCATGAAAGCAAAAAATGTCATCCAGCCAGTTGCCGTTGATCCTCGAACTGCCATGTATCATTTAAAGATACACATCCTGAATATATCGCCGATGATCTACCGGCGCTTTATCATTGACGGCAATACCCACCTAGCAGAGCTGCATCACTTGATACAACCGCGACGGCGTACCGTTGATGATGGGCTGGGGGAACCAACATCTGCACACCTTCCATATCTGGGGAGTTGATTATGGGATCGCCTATAACGGCGGTGGCTACTTTCGTGACGATCCATGCGAAGTCCACATAGGAGATTTGGGTTTGAGGGCGGGCGACAAGTACTCCTATGTGTATGATTTCGGCGATTACTGGCAACACGAAGTCCGGGTCGAGATGGTTGAGAATGTCAGACCCGGTTACCGACACCCAATCTGCACAGCTGGGCGTAGGGCGTGCCCTCCGGAAGATGTTGGTGGCCCCTATGCCTACCAGGATGCTTTGATCGGCCAGTTCAGCTGGATTCAGGAAACGTTATCAAACATATTGGAAAGTATCGAGAACGGAGAGGTTCCAGACCTTGATTTAGATAACGCGCCCTGGTGGTACCTCAAGCATCGAAGCGAAGAGTTCGACAGGAAGAAAATGAACAGGGCTCTGGCTAAACTGTATCAAAAAAAGGGTGACTGCACATTTTGGAAAGCCTTGGGCGGCTACGACACTTATTTTGATGATTAACAGGGCCGCCCTCTGTATCAAGATAACCTAGTGGTTTAGTTGATACAGGCTTTTTTATGCTCTCCCCATGTCCCCACCCCTAAACCGTGCAACGGCCGCCGCTATTTTTCACCCTCCGCGGTTTCGTTTCATTTCTAACGAGGATCTGCATTCCTACGAGATACCCGGTCATCCCCTCACTATTACGCGGAATTGCTCAAACGTAATGATCGGAACGGGAGGGAAAAGATTCTCGACTTTTAATAGTGCCCGAATGTGCCGGTCGTCCGAAACCAAATAATCGGCGTTGGATCCGATCGCACAATCCACGAATTTGTTGTCGTCAGGATCGGCCCCCACCAACTGCCACTTGAAAAACGACTCGAAGCGTTGGGTATTGGGAGCCGCCAGCAAGGTTGATACGACAATCTCCGCAGCCCGCTCGCTGTACGTCAGAGCAATCATTTCCGAATATTCCGATACGATCTCATTGCTGAACACCCAGATGAAATGTTTGGCAACGAAGGAATCGTACAACCACCGCTTGGCGGAATTCTTAGGGATTGAATTCAGAAGCCCGTTGGTATCGATGACGGCCTTCATCAGTTCCTCAGGCGGGCTTTCTTGATGTATTCCGTCCGGTTCTCATTCATGGATTCCGTTCGCTTGGCAATGTCAGCCGGGGTCAGATTTTTCTTTTTCATAACCAGCTCGATCTCCTGATCCAGCTCATGGGTAAGGTGGCTGACCAAGGTGTCTTTGAGGGACTCTAACTCCTCTGCCGACATCTGACGATGCTGAAACAGTTCAAGCAGGGTGACTTGGGCCTCGTTGAGGCGAAGTGGTGAAGGTGAAGTCAGCATGTATTCTCGTTTCTTTTTATATGTCTCCAATTTTATCCCTTTTAGGGCCTTTACCAGTCAAAGATACACTTTTCCCCGTGACTCTCATAGAAGCATTTCCAGTCTATGCCTGGTCAGGTAAGCGCACCCCAGGCTATGGGAAAGTTCAAGCTTGCCTATATGCAGAATCCTTCCGAATGGCCCATCCAGGGCGAAAAGAGGTTTTGATTTCCTATCTGACCCAGACAGTTGGGGTTATCTAATTTGGCGGCGTACTCTGATTCTCACGAAGTGTACCTTTAAAGCCCCAGCTTCATGGCGGCGTTATTGCGGACGACCAGCTGGACGCGGGTGCAGCGGTCAAACATGGTACGGGTGCGGTGCTTGGTCTGCTGCATGATCTGCGAGTCGTCGGCCCCGTTCAGTTTGGCGATCGTCACGAAGGAAGCCCACAGCGAGTGGGCCGAACCACCCCCAGCCTGAACCTCTCATTCCCCTCCATTGCCCAGGCCGACACCTTCCCGAGTCGTAGGGTCGTCCGCGTCGGCCTGGCGCTTTCGGTCGGCGGTTTTCAATTCCAGGTAATGCTCCCAGTCCCCGACCGGCGCCAGCACGGCGACCGCCTTGCCCTGCCGGGTGACGAGCGTGCCCTCGCGGGCGTAGGCCGCCCGGTTCAAAAGGTCCGATAGCTGGCCCCGCATCTCCTGCGCCGTCACGCTGTTCATTTTGTCTGTTTTCATCGTTTTTATATTAAATAACGTTTTAAACAAAAGTATACTTTATTACTTATTCAATTTTTGTGACAAATTTACACATTTTTCACTTATATATAAACAGCCATTAACGATTGTTTGCTACGAATCGCACGAAATGTATTTTCAGTCAATACCTTATAAAACTGCTGAAAGTATCATCAGAAAATGGCTTTCACATTATACAAACGACCGTTCGTATGATGTAAAAGCTGGCTATCTTGCTCGCCAGACCAGAACAGCAAGACCGTGGAACATCTTAACGCCCCTTTGAGGGTGGCCTACTACCGCGTCTCGACTGCATACCAGGGTGCTTCGGGCCTTGGTCTGGGCGCGCAAAACACTGGCATCGTATCCTTCCTCCGCGGCAGCGGGGAGGTAATCGGGGATTACACCGACATCGAGTCGGGCAAACGCAACGACCGCCCCGAACTGATGAAGGCCATCGAGCACTGAAAGAGAAAGGGGGGGGTCTTGCTGATCGCCAAGCTCGACTGGCTTTCCCGCAACGTCGCTTTCGTGTTCGCCCTTCGCGATTCGGGTGTGGCGTTCGTCTGCGTCGATATGCCCGAGGCCAATACGGTCACCATTGGGGTCATGGCCACCATGGCGCAGCACGATCGGACTGGCGCACCAGCGGGAGGTGATTTCTGAAAGGACCAAAAGAGCATTGGCCGAATTGAAGATACGGGGCGTGGTGCTGGGTACCCCGGAGAACCTGACCCCGGAGGCCATCGCAAAGGGCAGGGAAGCGAGGCGGCAGAACGCCCGCCAGGACGAGAATAATATCCGCGCGGCCGCGCTGGCCAACTCCATACGGATTTCTGGCCAGACCTGGGCAGCTATTGCCATTGCGCTCAACAGCTACGGTTTCCTCACTCGGCGCGGCAAACAGTTCCAGGCAGTGCAAGTGCAGCGTGTGGCGGAGCTTTTCGCGTACGTGATAGATTATCACAGTCCTAACTATTGAGAGAGCTTCTACATTCTCACGGAATGTCTATAGCGTATAGGGGTTAATAGATAAAGAGTTATTCCAATAAAACGGCTACAATTGGTTTGCTATAATTCTGTTGTTACTATTCGGCGGTATGCCTCAGATCCACACTTACTTCGCGCGATACCGATGCCCTTCTAAAACCTGCAAAACAATTCTAGCCGCAAACGCCAAGCAAAGATTATCTGACCTTACTACCGAAATAATTGGATTTCATGTGAAACCTGTTCTCAAAACTCGTAGTCTAAGGGTGTAGTATATAATCAAACACCCTTTTGATGCCCTATTCATACTTTGTAATAATTGCGGTTTGCCTTACCATTTTCGGTATGGTCTACACCCACCTGACGTACCGATACAAAGAGCGCGCGGCGCTCATCGACTCGGGACTGGACCTCGATTTTTTCAGAAAAACCCTGCGAAGGCAAAACCTGATGCTACTTAGCGCGGGTCTTGTATTCATTGGGTTTTCAATTGGCGTGGTCTGCGGTTTCTTCTTCGAGAAATACTTGCTAATCAACTACAATCCTAACGATTACAGGAATTATCCCCAAGCGTACATATCCATGGTAACGCTTTTTATGGGAACCGCGATGACGGTCGCTTACTTTCTCAACCGCAGAATCAACAAGCAATAGTCGGGCAGTTTGAATCCCGATAGGGCATGACAGATAGTGCGCACTTTTCCGAGGACTCTATTATTGACCTGGCCTTAAAAGGCGATGAGTCGGCTTACAGGCACCTGCTGGAAAAGTACAAAACCTTTGCATTCACCATCGCCCTGCGCATCGTACCCAATCGGGAAGACGCCGAAGAAGTGGCTCAGGATTCGTTTGTCAAGGCGTTCAAGGCGTTGCGGGGTTTCAACCGGGCGGGCAAGTTTTCCACCTGGCTCTACCGGATCGTCTATCGCACGGCCCTGACCAGTATCCGGCGCGGCCGTATCGAGCTGGAATACCTGGAAGAAAGCCCGGATTATGAGCATGCGATCCCCGACGAATACGCCAATGGCTTCGATAAGCTCATCAGGCAAGATCAGGAAAAGTATATTCAGATGGCGATTTCAAAGCTTTCAGAAACGGACAAGTTAGTGGTAACCCTATTTTACACCTGCGAGAATACGATTCAGGAGATCAGTGCCATTACGGGTTGGAACCCCTCCACGATCAAAGTGCGCCTCCACCGGGCGAGACAGAAACTACATACGGAACTTTCAGAGCTGTTAAGTGATGAAACAACTGGTTTGCTATGAAAAAGATGAATCCTAATAATGAAGAAAAAAGAGGCGATGAGCTGTTGGCCGAACTGCTTAAAGTGTCTTTGACGGAGGTACCTACGGAAGCGTTTTCCGAAAAGGCGCTTGCAAAGTTTTTGATGACGAAGTCCGCAAAAATTAGGGTTCAGCGCCCGTTGCGGTTTCCAATAGCCATCATGGCATTGATGGCGGCATTTTTACTTATATCGATGCCCTGGCCCTGGACGGAAAGTTCCGAAATGATGCCGTCCACTGTACCGTCTGTTTTTAGTGAGTACTTGCTGTCCGTCTTCATGGGTATTGACCTATGGTATGTGATATCCCCCCTCCTTTTGGCATTGGCCGTAATTCTGCTTTTTCAACTGGCTGGTAGGCAGTTCAGCCGATTGACCTACTAGTGGGGATCACAGATAATCTCTTATACCAAACCGAATTTCAAACCGAAAAATGAAGATCAATGAAAGCGATACTATTTAGCGCAATGATTTTTGCGAATCTCTCCCCGGCGCTACTACCGGGAATCCCGTCAAACTGGAATCACCTCCGATTCAGGGCGCATCCGAATTCCGAAACTGGTACTGAAAGTGAAAATTTTCCCCCACCAATACACGAGGCAGCGGCAGCCTATGACGACTATCTGGGAGTATATGACTTGGGAAATGGCACGACCTTCACACTAACATACAAAGACCAGCAGTTGCTGGGCAATCTTTCCGGAGTCGGTACCATAGAGCTCTTTCCGGAAAAAGAGAAGAAGGACGCATTTTATGCCAAGACAGCCCCGGCCAAATTCACATTCGAGCGAGATAAAAACGGAAAGGTCAATTCACTGACCATTGTCATCGAGCGTAAGGGCACGATGAATGGAAACAAAATTCAGTAACACAATAAAATAACCGCACTCATGATTCGTAACTACCTAATCATCGCCTGGAGAAACCTAAGGGCTCACAAGGTCTTTTCGCTCGTAAGCATCATTGGTCTGTCGCTGGGAGTGACCTCGTTGATCGTGCTGCTGCACTATGCTCAGTCAGAGCGTAGTTACGACGGCTTTCATGAGAACGCCGATCACATCTACCGCATCAGAAACGACCACTACCGGAAGGGCGAGCTCACATCACAAAGAGCGACCACCTACCGGAATACGGGGCCAAGTCTCGCGGCGGATTTTCCGGAAGTAAGAGGGTTCGCCCGACTGACAGGTACCTTCGGCAACAGCATCGTCATCAGCCCCCAGGGGGAGAACTCGAGCGGACAGCCGTTTTTTGAGGAAAGCTTTTTTT
>NZ_JBGSXF010000645.1:0-2355 GCF_041751555.1 Persicitalea sp.
TTCGTTTAAACGTCATGATATTTGCGGCCGTACCTTTCCCATCTTTCAACGCCCTGTATTGAATATAGCTCAGGCCATAAGGTTCCAATAGCATTTTCTCACTAGGCTTCTTCGACATCTGATCTGCTTCTTCAGCGGTCAACTCTCCCCTCTCTCTCTTGGCCGCGACGATCAGTTGCAGACATAACGAAAAAACTAGTTTGTTAAAGAAGGCTATGGCTTCTTGCTCAGAGTATATCTCATCGAGTTTCCGGTGGATTTCAGGATTGGAGGTCATTGTGTCAAAAAGATTGAGCTAAGTGCTATTTAGTGTGTAGGTTATAGATGCCCTAAAATTAGAATAAAATAATATAAAATGTCTATTTTCTTTGAAAAATATCATGGTTTGACTTCTGTTTGAAATTCTTCGTACTCTAGTTTGATGAGTTGGGCTACCTCGGTTTTGATTGACCGATAATTGTCGTCGAGCAGGCGTAATTTCCAAGTCTCCTTTTCATTCTCTAGGTATTTTTCACCCGGATAGTGTTTGCTTACCAGCTTGGCTATGTCTTTGATAACGGGTGGTTTAGCGTGGACTTTCTCCATGCCTTCCTGATCTACCCTTATAACCCCTTTGAAGGTTTTGAGTTTGATTTCTTCGCCGAAGTTGTCGGCAAATTGACCCACGAACTCGCCTTGCGAAAGCCCCGATATTTTAGATGCCGGAATCACTTCGTGCAGGGCGGTCGAGAGCGTGACTGAGGTTTCTTCTTTTCCGAAAGTAATGTTTTCAGATTCCTGCTGCGTTTTTCCAAAGCGCCTGGATAGCTTTTCCGCCGACTCAAACACCACCTGCCCGGAAAAAATGTTCCCTGGTAAGTTCATTATCACTTTGGATTCCCGTTCACCGTAACCTGACGCCAACTGTTCGAAATCCTGAAAACCGAGCCAAGTGGCCACTTTGTTGCTCCGGGCGGTGGCCATGAGGGAAGAAATGCCTTTCAAGAACATGGTGGGTAATTCATCCCAGAAAAGCGCGGACTTGAGTTTTCCCTGCTTATTGACCAGCTTGGTCATTTTGGAAGTGTACAAAGAGAAGACAGCACCATACACTTCATCCCGCTCGGGGTTATTACCCGTGCAGAGGATTTTGGGATCGTCGGGATTATTGATGTCAAGAGTAAAGTCGTTGCCCGACATGATCCAATACAATGTGGGCGAGGAAAGCCGGGCTAACGGGATGCGTACCGAAGCGATTTGCCCTTCGAGCTGCTCGGCCGCCCCGTGCTGAGCAGCACTTGCAAAGGGGCGCACGTAAGCCTCCAATTGCGGGTAGGAAGCCATAATGGTAAACATTTCCTTGTACTCTTTCTGACAGGCAAATTCCAGGATATGGGGAAACGTGCAGACGTTTCGGAAGCGAGCGTATAAATCCAACATTTCGGGATCGCGCAGAGCCGCTGGCTTTTCCATTTCTTCGTTGAACAGCCGGGTGTACTTGATGGTCACCAGCTTCATGTACCAAATCACAGAGGTCAGGAAGTTAATGGCCGACTCCACAAAAAAGTCGCCTTGTTTGTTTACCCAGGTTCGGTTGAGGTTGAGCATGATGGTCGCTGCACTTTGGTAACCGTCCAAAATTTCAGTCATGCTGGACGGAACAAGCGGGTTGCAACGATGGGAATACTCGATGTCGTCAAAGTTGATTACGTAGAATTTCGGTACAATCAACTTGCCCTGGGCATTCCGCCCCCAAGCCGTTGGATTCTCCCGAATGGTCTTGTGGTAAGCATTATATGCCTCCAGCGTCAATATGGGGTACTTGAAGTCATAGATGTAGGCAGTGTAGCCTTTCCAGATGGATTGCCAAATGGCCGGCACCAGAATGGCGAATGACTTACCGCTGCCCGGCGTACCCAATATCATATTCGACCGATACGGATTGATGATGTTCACCCAACCATCCCGCCATTTTTTGTTGTAGTAGTACAGGGTTTTGAAATGGATGGAGTCGTCATTTTCCTTAAAATCCTCGTTTTGGGGAAAGGTTTCGTTTTCGGTGTTGAAAATGTCGTTGTTGTTTTTGAAAAACATAATCCGGGAAGCATTCTGGCCCGCCTTTATGATCCAGAATATGGCTATGCAGTTCGATACCAGATAGATAACGTCGGCTGTTTGGGCTGAAAACAGAGACGACTGGTACAGAAAGTAGATATTGAGAAAATATAGTATTGTTCCCATCGATGCGTACAGATACACCTGCTTCACTTTAATACTGGGGTTCTTTTAGTAAATGGACAAAGAATTACTCTAAGGATTTTTTGATCTCAAAGGTCTCAATCCATCCACCGTAAACCGCTCGGCTGGTTGGAAGGT
>NZ_JBGSXF010000646.1:0-8132 GCF_041751555.1 Persicitalea sp.
GACCTGCGGTTTTTGGACGAAATAGATGACGCGGAGGTAGTTGTGGCGCAGTTGCGCTCGGAGTGGCCGAGTGCCAGCGTCGCGTCTGATGCCGTAAGTACTTTACCCTATATCCAGCAATTATTTTACGCAGAGAAAGACTCGACCAAACAGCTGCCCGTGCTGCTGCGCGGCACCAATTTCCAGATCAAAGTCTGGGAAGCCCTGCTGCGTATCCCGGCGGGTCGGCTCGTCAGCTACGACGACGTGGCGCGTTCCATCGGTCAGCCCACTGCCTCGCGCGCCGTGGGAACGGCCATCGGCAGCAACCGCCTGGCCTACCTCATCCCCTGCCACCGCGTGTTGCAGAAATCCGGTGGTTTGGGTGGGTACCGCTGGGGGACGGCGCGGAAACAGGCGATGATGGGCTATGAGGCGGGGCGGTTGCCGATGGTGGGGCAGGGGGAATTGTTTTAGGGGAGTAAGGGAGAGAAGGAGGATGGAGGAAGGGAAAGGAAATTGGACCGCACTTTTTACTCCATAGGCTCAGAACCCGGCTTGAAGCCGAATCTCGCCAAATTGACCAAGTTTCGCTGTACCATCGCGATGTTGTAATCTGACAAAGGTTTCCGTCCTTCGGCGATGTCTTTCATGTACAGGAAATGAGAGACCATCAAGCGTTTATTTCGGCGATCCCACGCCACGAGTTGCTGGACTACTTCGAGTGAAACAAAGGGTTTTTCTTCGGTTGAAATCTGAACGGTTACCTCTTCTTCCTCATCGATATTCTCAAAAAGTTCGGAAGCCTGTTCTATGACCATATCGATGATTTCCGGGCCGTGCTGTAACTCACTGGCCAGAAACGAGCGGTTTGATTTGACCCTTGCCATGATATTGAGCGCCACCGTGCGCTGGTGCGGAGTCAGGTTTCCCGTAATACGGCCCCAATTGTCGATATCGTTCCAAACTTTGGCCGGAATTCCGCGTAGGTACTCAGTTATTTGGTCGGTGATGATTTCGTTGGCTTCATCGTCGGAAAGTACTTCCCGTTTTTTGAGCGAGCCGGGACTGGCCAAATCGTCAGCCAAAGCGTTCAGGTCCAAGTCAAACTTCTGCTTGCTCACTGCTTCCCAACATACTTCTTTTTTTGCCCATTCGCCGTACAGCGAGCCGGGTGCCTGTGATTTGATAAAGTGTTCAATCTGAATCATCAAACTGCGAAGCTGTTCGCCGAGTTCGCCCGACAGACGTTGTTGTTTCCATATTTTCAGTAAATCGAGCTGCTCCTTCGTGGCTTGATTCAAATAAGCCAGCGTGTAGGGAACCGTGACGTAACGCAAATCGCCGAGGGCGTTGGGTTTGATGCCGTAAATTTTTTCCGACGCCCGGAAAAGCACCGCTTTTGCCACCAGATCCTCAAAGAAAACATTGTTCGGTTTCAGGTCTTTCTTCTTGAGCAAATTCATGAAAACGGCGTAGTTCTTTTGCCCGCCTCGCACCACATGATAGGGTAACCCGGCCCACACATTGACGTACTTGGCCAAATCTTCTTTTACCAAAACCTGATTTTTAGGTGATTGCGCCAGGAAAACGGACTTCTGCTTTTTGGTCACTTCCTTAGCCAGTTCGTTCTGGTACTGGCCGCGCGCCCGCTCGTAAAACCAGCGGGTTTGATGGCCCGCGCCGGGCAACGGGGGTGCCCACATGATCCGTGACAGCTTCTCGACTTCGATGTGGAAGGGCGAATTGGCTGTCAAATCAGCGTCGGACACTTTGTTTTGGCTGTTGGCGTAGCGCGAGATCCGGTTGACGATGGTACTGACCTCTTCGTGGTTTTTGATGACCGATAACTTCATTTGCACGAATACTTTGTCGATCCCGACTTTGTCTTTATGCCGGGTGTGCAGGATGCTGGCCGTGGTTTGTCCGCCATTTACGATTTGCAGTTCCCGCACCGACTTGATGCCCTTACCCCCCTGCGGCAGGTCGACCAGTTCCACTTCCTGCGCCGTGGCCGCAATGCCATTATTGAAAGCCAGAAACATATGCGGCTCCTTCATGATCGTTTCGCGAATGCCTTTGTTGATCTTGCCCCGGAATTGCAGGAATGACCGCACGTTCATTTCCAGGAGCCGCGCTCCGTATTGTAAATACACATCGGCCAGCGTATCGCCCGGCACGACGGCGAGGTACGATTGGTAGTCGTCATTGTTGGCGGGAACGGTGAGGCAGGGAATGGCGGCTCCGCACAATTCTTCGAAATCGATCTCGATCGGATCGGGATGCCCGCCTTCCAAACGCATCAGGTAGCCTACGTCGATAATGCGGTACATCACCAGCACGTTACGGATTTGCTGATCTTTCGGTTTTTCAACCTCGCATTCGCCGTC
The DNA here is from genome assembly GCF_041751555.1 of Persicitalea sp. NCBI lineage: Bacteria > Pseudomonadati > Bacteroidota > Cytophagia > Cytophagales > Spirosomataceae > Persicitalea > Persicitalea sp. The sequence goes on from NZ_JBGSXF010000646.1 coordinate 2,370, forward strand.
GGTGAGGATGAATATTTCCGCCCGCTGAATATCGATTTCCGACTTACTTAGTTCGCGGGCAAAATCAAACGCCGGAGCGGTAGGCTCCATTTCTTCGAAGTAGCCATTCAGGGCATTTTTCAAAAAACGGGAACTCTGACTTACCGCGCTGTCGATTTCAGCCTTAAAGGTTTTCTGCACTTGCTCGCTGCCTTTGTAAGCGGTGAAGAATAGCTGCACCGTTTCAAGATTTTCGCTCAGCGAATAGCCATTGATCTTGTGCATTCGCTGCCCTGCTTTATTTAACTTCTCATCGTGGCACTCGCGCGCGTTTTCCACTTCGCCCGCCTCGGCTAATAAGTCGATGACGTATTGCGTGAAGGTCTGCTCGCGGGTGCTGCCTTCTTCGTTGGCGTTCAGGTTTTCCCATACTTGGTTGCGAAGATTTTCGTAGTATTTTTTCAGGGCAATCGGTTCAGAAAAAGCGGCCATAGTCAGGAAAGGGTATCGAATAGTTGCTGTTCGGTAATTTCGTAGGGGAGGCAATCGGACAGGCTGGCGGAGTAGCGTACCTCGCCCACGCCGGGGCGAAGATCGGCCGGGGTAATGCGGGGGAAACTGTCGGTAACCCGGAAAATATATTTTTCGCGGATCACGTAGCCATTTTCCTCGTAAACATCAGCCTGAGCATCGAAATACCCGGCGTCGATCAGCTTTCGGTTAAAGGTTGACAGAAGCGCCGCCTCAGCTGCCAGCATCGACCGGATTGTAGAGACTATCGCGTTCAGCGATTCCCCGCCTCTTACTCTTACGTCCAGATTGAGGTAGTACAGAAACAGATTTTCCAGCGGCGATTCATCCAGTTGTCGTTCCCCGTTGACGGTGAATCGCTCGTGCGTAGCATGACTGCTGGTCTTTACCTCGATGGCCCAGCTTCCGGCCCGGAAATCCTGCACTGCCGCATCCTGCCCGACCCAGCTATCAAGCACACTTGTTTTATCGGTTAAAGCCGTCAGCAAGGTGCGTAGTAAATGCAATTCTCCATAAAGCCCTTTTTGCTGTTCCGTAGTTAGACCCGTGGAGGAGTAGCGGCTGAAAAGCGCTTCCCAACGATCCAAGTGATTCAGGAATTCACGAACTACCTGCCTGTCGCCGGGTATGTCGATCAACCGGGCAATCAGGTCTTCCAGTAGTACGTCGAACACCTCGGCAAAGCGTGGTTCGCTCAATACCAGATTCAGGAAGAAGCGGGTATCGTCGTCGGGATCACCTACCTTCTCTACTCTGAGTCCGAGCGCGGGAGGACGACTTTGAATTCCCTTTGCCAAAGCCAATGGCAAGCGTAGTACCAACATCCGTTCGTTTTGGGGCATTCTGAGACCAAGATTCAGATCACACGGGCTGGTGGCGTCATAGCGGATGCGCCGGAATACCCCTGTCTGATTTTCCAATTGCGGCCATACCTGTTGGATTCTATTCATTATCCATTTCGGGAGTATACTCGAAATCAAAATCCTCAATGAATTGCTGATTAACAGCGTATTCTATTTTTTCGTCATGTTCTATATTTGGAAAGCTTACAGCTAAGCCTATTACTGGTACTGGCGAAATAATGGTGTGCAAAGGTTTTCCTTCAACTTTATTCCCAGATAATTTCACCACCGGATTTAACGGATAAATTAATAGAAGACCCTGAGACGAAGGCCGACTGTATTTAATACGGAAAGTACTCGGATATTTTGGAGAATCTTCATTACCCTTTTTTTTCCAATCCTCTTCTGTCTTTTTTTCGGAATCAGCCAATTGCTCCTCTGTTAAGTCGATATATTCATCACCGCTTGGAGGAGAAAGTAATTGTGCTTTACTGATTTCATAAAAACTTTGCCAATCGCTAGACGCATTTCCACGATTGGTCAAACCGACTTTCTCAGAATTATTGTTAATAAAAAAGGGCCATTTATCTTCTTCTTTGGCTTGACTATTGTTTATCAATACCACCGTCCATTTTGTAAGATATTTGCCATTTGCTGACTGCTTATCAATGTATTCAGTAATTTTAGAGGTATTCATTACTGCTGATTCAATATGGTACTCGCTCAAAAACTGGCAAATAGTGAAGCTATCTGTTTCCCATACTTTGTTAAATCTCCTAGCAGATTTTTTATTGAGCGGAGTCACAGTAGATCCTAATTGATTCAGAAACTGTTCTGTTGCTGCCAAGTTATGGCGAAACAAATTCTCCTCAATTTTAAACCTTCTTGTTTGTACAAGTTGTCCTGAATAACTTAGCCACATAGTACGAGCATCACGAAATTTATTGACGGCCGTGATGGTAAGTACACCTGGATGGGTCCGAACTTTAAACCCAAACTCAGCGGGCGTTTTGTTTAATCTTACCATTTGGTCAAACTCCTCACGTATTTCTTCCGAAGCAATTGTAATGTGCTTATACCATCCAATTAACTCTGAGGATGTGAATAAACGGCATAAGTCTACGTAGCCTGGCCTATAACCGAACCAGCGCCCCATTTGCATTAGCGTATCGTACATTTTTGATGCGCGAAGATAATAGCTGATACTCAATCCTTCCAGTGTAAGTCCGCGTGAGAGCTTGTCGCCGCCAACGGCAATAACCGATATGAATCGGGGAGGATTTTCCTGCTCCGCATCGAAATAATCTAACGTTTTTATGTTAGTATATTCAAGCCCGATAGTTTTCTTCTGACCATGAACCGCTCGCACCTCAATAAGCATAGCTGCCGCGAACAAATTTTCTTTAATATGTATCCAATCAACCTGTGTTATTTCGGTATCTTTGAAACCATTTAAATCTGCCTCTTGACTCTCTATAATTCCAGCAGTCGTCGGCATAAAATCCTTTTGCCAGATACTTTCCAGTTCAGTTAATAATTTATCCTTCGTTTCAAATTCGATCTGATTTTGATAATTTTTCAAAGTTGCATATACAAGCGAAGCCGTTCTATCTATCCAAGGTACAAAGCGAGAAATATGTATTAACATCGAATTGTGTTGGTTATTTTGCCCTCTTGCCCTTCTTGCTGCACAAACTAGCAAAAAACACTTGATTGCATAATCCAAAGAAGTCGGTATCTGCTCCGGTAAAGGGTCATATTTTTTATGCTTGTCAGGGACAAAGTGCCTATAATCATCCTTAAAACCAGTAGTTTGATCATTTAAATTAACTAAAACAGGCAGAGGTTCTTCAGCCCGCTCACTGGAAGCAACAGCGGATAAGCCAAATATTTTAGCCGGACCAATGTAATTGGAAGGAGCTGGGATATTTATAATGAAATCGCGTGGAAATAAATCTTCCCCAACTTTATATTCAAAATTGGAAATTTTGATATTTAATCCCTTTATAATCTCCTCGGGCTCAATTGGAATAAAGATATTGGCAAAAGGAGTAGCTGTATATCCAACGTATGCGGATTGCTCGAATAGAGATAGTAATGATCTAATTAAGCCATTTATGGTTGAAACCAAGTGCTTGCTGGTGTTGATCGAAGCATTATCCGCTTCATCATCAATAATCAGTACCGGAGTATTTTCAATTAGTTTTTTGTCATCTCTCGTTTCAGCCCTGATAGCTAACCATTTAACGAGATTTTTCAAAATTCCAGCGTTCTTTTTGACTACCAAAATGATAGGATCGGAACTATGAATTGAAAAACCTGATCGTTCCGCCAAAGGCTTACCGAAGTCACCTACGCTAGTCGTTAGTGCATGGGCGATTAATTTCCTATTATATTTTCCCACCCCAATAAGATAATTAGCTTTATTAGAACTAAGAGACAACTTAGTTGGATTAAAGCCCAAAAAACCTTCATCAATTCTAATTTGGGTTTGTGTTCGCAAAGTATCATGAAGACCTGCCAGAACAATAATAAATTTGTAGCCGGCATCAGCAGCCTTATTAATCAGACCAATATAATTCCCAGTTTTTCCTGACTGTACTTGACCGACTACCATACCACGGCGATCCCATGAACCAGATGTCTTAGGATTTACAAGTCTGTCAAGAATTGAATCGGTTAAATCATCAAGGTTATTTAAGGTTGGTGCCGGAAGTTTCGGTTGTAAAAAATACTTATAACGCTCCCAGAACTCCCAAGTAAGATTATTCGAAGCACGTTCAGACTTGACCCATGCTTTGGGTTTATTCTTAGGATTATCCAAAATTTGGTAAGCATCCTGCGAAACCGAAAAGTTGGCACTCAGGTACCTTATGATTGCTTCGCGTTCAGGTTTAACTGCAGGTGCCAATTCCAGAATCTGGTCAACAACTTCTCTTATAATTGCTTCAGAACGTTCAGTTTCTCCAGCCAGCCGTGAAGAAGCCCAGTTTTTTACTAAATCAGCATTCATAGACTTTCAAGTAAGTAAGGGTGGTCATTAAAAGGTTCAATCATCAGGATTTGACGCCGAGCTTCTGTTTCATTCATTGTCATGAGTAAACCATTGTAAACCAGCTTCATAACACTCAAAAGATCGACTTCTGTGGTGTCAAAGGAAACGGGTTGAGCATTGGGTTCTCGGCTTTCATTTAATACAATTAAGGGAATGGGTACCGTCTCTTCAAGTATTCGCATCAGTGCTATCAACCCTGTTGTGTTGGGTCCGGCCAGAGCCTGACGCACAACTGGGTGTTCTCGGTTGATACCGTAGAAGTGCCTCCCTCGCCTGACTTTTTCCTGCCAAACCGGAACGTACGTCTGCGTCAGGCTGCGCTGTAGTACTTTGCCACGATGGCGATACACCTCCACCGCCAGCCGACGTACGCTGTCGGCGATGCGCCGGAGTTCGTCGCGCAAGGCGTCGGGCGGACGGGCCACCGACTTTTTGATGTCGATTTGCCAGTCGGTATCCTGCTGATTGGTAATGTCCAGCCGGATGCGGGCCAGTTTGTAATGCTCTTCTTTCTTGAACATCCCCAGCCAGCTACCCGCCACCAAAAGCCGCTCGTTGCGGTAGATGTAAAAACCCTGCTGAGCGTTCCAGCCGCCCGGCCCGCCGCCTTTTTCGTGGTTGGCAGAAGTGAGAAGGGAAATATGGGGAAGTACGTAGCCCTTGACCAGTACCTGACCGCCCGCCATCGATTCTTCGGCTTGCGGTTGCAGACCGGGTTGCCCGTGCATGTACGGGTCCCAAGGTTCGACCGGGTTACCGTTGAAGTCTATTTTCAGGCGGTCGGGCGTCAGGAAGCGGTGGAAAAACATCGACAGGTGCTGCTTGACCGATGCGGCGGCTTTGAGGAAATTGGCGAGGTGCTTGGCGTTGTCTTTATCGGTGCCCTTCGTCAGACGGTCCATATCCTCCCACAGGACAATTGTGCCGCCCGGCAGCTTTTGGCATTCTTCAAATAATTGGGGTTGGTCGAGTTGTTGGATTAGCTCCCAGCGGTTGGTTGCGGCCACGTGGTCGTGGCTCCAGCACCAGTGGGCGGGTACTTCGCCGGGCAGGCGACTGATCACAGTCAGCCGACGACATTGGGAGAAAGAAGCCGTTTTCAATCCCAGCCCGAAGCGGCCCAGATCGTGAGGTTCGCGCTCCGCCAGCGGATTGTGGCTACCGGGACGCATGGCATTGACGATTCCGGTTTCGCTCATCCCGCTGCCGTTATCCGCAATCGTAATCCACGAATCCGGGCCTTCCCACTCGAAATGAATATCTATTTTGGTCGATCCGGCGGATATCGAGTTATCCACAATATCGGCAATGGCTACTTCCAGCGTGTAGCCGATTGAGCGTAGCGTTTCGAGAATA
>NZ_JBGSXF010000647.1:0-14664 GCF_041751555.1 Persicitalea sp.
TCCATCTGGCTTCGTTCATCTTGAAGGCGTTTTTTGCTCAATCCCAGCCGGGGTTTTGCTTTATGGCCTGGTTTACCGTTATCTCGGAGGTAGGTATCGGGGACAAAAGATCCTTCTGACTTACGTTTGTAAAGTATTTGACCGCCGGACTATCCGTAAAGTCGCGTTGGGCGTCTTTACCCACCTCCTCCATTGTTTTCAGGAAAATGCCCCAGCGAAGCAAGTCAGCTTTCCGCTGGCCTTCCTGACTGAGTTCCCGCAACCGTTCGTTCTGAATTACGGCCAGCATACTTTCCTTGGTGGCCGTTTGCGCCGGTTTAAGATCAGCGGCAGACGGGTTGTTAATGGTCGTGGTCGCTGATGCTCCCGTGCCTCCGCCCCCGGACAGAACCACTTGGGGTGCGGAAGTATAGGCTCCTTCCGCAAAGTAGGTAATTCCCTCTGGATCACGATTCAGGGTGATGCCCGTTACCTGTCCAGACGCGTTGATGGTAGCTGTGGCTTTAGCCCCGCTGCCTCCGCCGCTCGAGAAGGTTACGGTGGGGGCCGTCGAGTAGCCGCTGCCCGCACTAGTTAGCTCGATCTTGTTTATTCCCTTGGACCAGGCCCGCCGCCTGACGCGGTTGACGATTTCGACTACTTCGGCCGTCGGCCCACTGATGGCGTTCTCGGCTTCGGCGTACATCAGCAGCACGTCGGCGTAGCGGAGAATGGGAAAATTGATAGGCGTCCTAATCCCCTTGGGAAGTACCTGTTCGTATTCCCGACGCCATTTTGCTGGAAGCAGCTTGTATTTATCCTCCTGCGTAACCGGTAGGCCGGTAAATGTCTTGTCTCCGTTTATCTGGTTGTTGTTATAGGTAAAGTGCGCGATATTGTACCATTTTCGCAAGTCGCCTGTCTCATACACATCGTAAAACTTGGCCGTAATGGACATATAAGCGTCGGCTCGACCCGTGGCAGAGCTCGCCACCGAACGGGGGCCATTGATGTACCCCAACCCCGTTGTTTCCCTGTACTGATCCAGCAGGTTGCCCCAGAATTCCACTTCCCAAATACTCTCCTTAATATCGTACTTGTCGCCAGCCAGGTTCTTGAAAATCTGCGAATAACTTGGATTCAGGGCGTGACCTCCATCATCTATGACCTTTTTGGCCCATTTCTTGGCTTCCGCGTAGCGGCTCTGGTCTTTGAGCGGTTCGCCCGCCATAGTGAGGTTGACGCGAGCCAGCAGCCCACGTACGGCCGACTTGCTGATGGCTCCACCAAAACCAATTGCGGTAATATCCGGTACCAGCGGCTCGGCCTGGGTCATGTCTTTGACGATTTGGTCGTAGTTCTCCTTAACGGTAGCTCGCGCAATATCAACATCCTCCACGGACAGAGTCGGCTCCGTGCGGATCGGCACGCCGCCGTAGTACTGCACCAGCATGAAGTAGTAGAAGGCCCGGAGAAAAAGCATTTCCCCGCGAATGACATCCCTTTTCTTTTGATCGATCTCGGGGTTGTTATCCACGTTGGCCAATACGACATTCGCGCGGTTGATTCCGTCGTAAAGGTTGGACCAGTACGAATCGTTGTATCGGTCGGCCGGGGAGTAAAAATAATTCCAGGGGCCCGTCGTCAGGGTGAAGCGGTTCATGTAGGCCATATCGGCATCCCAGGCATACAGATAATGGGCCTGGTGACCGTAGAAGGGGTTTTCACCGAGAGTGCTGTACACCCCGGCGCGGGCAAATTCGAGCTGTTGCTCGGTTCGGTAATAGTTGGAAGGACTCAGAAAGTCGGTGGGCTCGGTTACCAGAAACTCTTTGCAGGAGCCGAAAGTCACCAGGAAAACCAAGGCCAGAATAACGCGGGTCGTTTTCATATCAGTTCAGTTTTATGTTTTTAATTAAAATGTCGCTCTAATGCCAAACGTAAGTGTCCGCGCCTGGGGATAGCCCGAAAAGTCGAAGCCTGGCGAGAGCACTGGGTTGAGGATAGAAACCTCGGGATCCAGACCCGTGTACTTGGTCCAGGTAAGCAGGTTCTGACTGGATACGCTGAATGTCAGATTATCGAGCGCCAGCCGCTTGGTAATGCCCGTCGGAAGGGCGTATTCCAGGGCCAAAGTCTTCAAACGCAGGTAGGAGCCGTCTTCCACATTTTTGGAGGAGTAAAAGCCAATGGGCCCCTGGCCGCGCGTGCGGTAATTCTCGTTGGTGGGATTTTCCGGCGTCCAGCGGTTTACGTAGCTGGCGTACTGATTCACGTTGGCCCGGGCGTTGCTGTTGCCCTCCAGGGCAAGTCGGTTGGCGTTGTAAATGTCGTTGCCAGCCGACCACTGGAAGAACACATTAAGACTGAGTCCCTTGTAGCCAAAACTATTGGCAAAGCCACCAATATGGCGGGGTTGTCCTCGGCCAATAACGGTAAGGTCGTCGTTGTTAATGATGCCATCACCATTAAGATCACGGTACTTGATGTCGCCGGGCTGAATGCTGTTTCGTACCGCGCCGTTGGTTGGTACGTCTGCTTTTAACACGTACTTGCCGGGCGTTGGGGTATCAAAATCCGCCAGTTGGTAATTGCCCTCCCAAATGAAGCCATATATCATCCCGGCGGGTTGACCAATTTCGGACACGTAGAGCGGCTTATTGAACTGCGATTCGTAGCGGCCGTTAGCGGTGAGCCTTTGCTGTCCTCGGGTCAGGGCCAGGATTTTGTTGCGGTTGAAGCTGATGTTAAAACTGCTATTCCACCGGAAATCCTTTCGCTCGAAGTTGACGGTGTTCAACGTGAATTCAAGACCCTCATTTTGCAGCTTGCCGATATTCTTCACCGCCGCGCTGAATCCGCTCGTGGGGGGCAGATCCGCCCGCAGCAGTAGATCTTCGGTGACCTTCCGGTAGAGGTCCACCTCCAGCCCGACTCGATTATTGAACAATCCCAGCTCATAACCTATATCGTAAGATTTGACTTTTTCCCAGCGTAGCGAGGAATTGCCCACCGCCGAAATGTACACGCCACCCGTTGGCGTCTGGTTATTGAAGGAATAGCCGTTCAGAGACTGGTTCAATTGGGGACGGTTGTCGAAGTCCCCGATCCGATTGTTGCCCGTGCTGCCGTAACTACCCCGAAGTTTTGCGTTGGACACGAACGGAAAAGCTCCCTGGAAGAAAGACTCCTTCCCCATATTCCAACCCAGCGCGACGCCGGGGAAATAGCCCCAGGGATCAGCAAATTTTGAGGAGCCATCGGCCCGGAAAGTAAATGTTGCCAGGTACTTCGACTTGAAGTTGTAATCCAAACGAGCGGCATAGGAAGCCATCGTGTTCCGGCTGGATTGCTGCCTTTGATTTTGAACGACGCCCTCGTCCAAGCCGTCGAGCCCGAGGTTTTCGTTGGGAAGCAGTCGGCCGTCGTAGCCCGAAGTGGAATAGTTGAGTCCGTTCACGGCAAACAGCGCCAGGGCATCAAAAGAGTGATCACCGATTACTTTTTTATAATTGAGCGTGTTCTCGTTGGAATAGCTACGGTAGCTGCTATACCGGATCGAGCCGTTGATCCCGTCAGTGTTGGAAGGATTGAGCGGACTGCCCTGCGACGTCTTGGAATTGTAAAAACGCTCGTTGCGGATATCGTTGTTTCGAACGCCCACGGTAGTTTTAAAAATAAGTCCCTCGGCTAGTCGGTAACTCAAATAGGCATTGGCATCCAGTACGTCGGTGAGGTTTTTCTGGTATTGATTCTCCAGGTCGATCACCGGGTTGACCCTGAAATCGGAATTAGTAACGGCCCCCGCGTCCACCAGTTCGTTTTCAAGTTGCAGGGAAGGATCGGGATTTACGGGACGGTACGCCCAGGTGCGGAACAGTACCGTGGCCGAAGGACTGGAACTTCCCGCGCCCGTGCTAAGGTCTTGCCCGGAGGAAGTCAGGCCGCTGTAATTGGCCGTTATCCCAACTTGCGCCCGGCTGCCGAGATTCTGGTCAACCGTAATCCGGCCGGAGTAGCGCTTAAAGCCCGTGTTGATCACCACGCCCTTCTGGTCGAAGACCGAGCCGGATAGTGAATAACGGGTCTGATCGGTTCCGCCACGCAGCGAGAGGTTGTAGATCTGCACCGCCCCGGTGCGGAATACCTTGTCTTGCCAATTGATCCCTTCCACGTTGCGGTAGCTTTCCAGGGTTTTACCTTCGGTGAAATAACCGGCGGTACTTTCCAGGGTGGGGTTTAGTTCCTGCTGGTACTTCACAAATTCGTAAGGACTCATCAGCGGAATTTGTCGGGGAGTCGATTGCAGACCCAACGAGGTGGACAGCGTGACGACCGGCTTGCTCACCCGGCCCCGCTTGGTTTCGATGAGCACTACGCCGTTGGCGGCCCTGGAACCGTAAATGGCCGTCGAGGAGGCGTCTTTCAAAATACTGATGGACTTGATGTCCTCCTGGTTGAGCGTATTAGGGTTGAGATCTTCGATGGGAAATCCGTCCACGACAAAAAGCGGTGACGTACTTTGGGTAAGCGATCCCGCTCCGCGAATCAGGATGTTGAAGCCGCCACCCGGCTGACCATCATTTGACGATACCTGCACACCCGCTACCCGTCCGGCCAAGGCGTCGGCGAAGGAGGGAACGGGTGCTTTTACGAGCGCGCCTACGTCCACCGTACCCACCGAACCGGTGATGTCGCTCTTGCGGGCGGAGCCGTAACCCACTACCACGACTTCGTCGAGGGCTTTGGCATCGACGGAAAGCACGACGTTCAGGGTAGTTTGATTACCGACGGTCACCTCCTTGGTCAGGTAGCCCACGAAGGAAAACACCAGTACTGAGGAGGTACTCGGAGCATCCAGCTGAAAACTGCCCGTTGCGTCGGTGACCGTTCCTCTTTGCGTTCCCTTAATCAGAACGCTCACGCCGGGTAGCGTCTCGCCGTTTTCGCCCGTTACTGTGCCTTGTATCGGCATCAGCAATTCGGGATTGGGCGGGTTTTCGTCAATCAATGGTAGGGCGAATAGCGGCGATGGTGCAAGTAGCGTAAAACACAGCGCCCATAATAACAGACGGGCGAGTAGTCCGATTTTCGCCGCTGGAATTAGCCAGGCAGAAAGGTACTTTCGGCCACGATAGGATAGAAGCTTTTTCATGGTAGGTTAATTGTTTAGAATGAAAAATGTTACTGCACTAAAAAGTCTTAATTCATCGATTGGAAATATTGGTTTCGTTCCGAAAAATTTCCGGCACTATCGGGATCCAGAAAGAGCGTGGCCGACGGGTGTTGCCTCATAACCGTGGCCGGAAATTCTTCCGAGACGGGATCCGTCAGCGTGTGCCTTACGGCGGCAGTTTTGGTAGTCCCCGGGACGACACAAAATAAGTGGCGGGCGCGGGTTAGGGCGGGGATGGTGAGCGTCAGGGCACTTTCCGGCACTTGTTCCAGGCTGGTAAAGCAGCCGTCGTGTACTTGCTGCTCTCGACTAGTCAGGTCTAGCTTGACTTCCTTCACCAAATTGGGATCGTTGAAATCGGCCACGTGCGGGTCGTTGAACGCAATGTGACAATTTTCGCCGATTCCCATGCACACGATGTCCGTGGGGTATTGGGCCAGCAATTTGGCGTAGCGCCGACATTCTGCGGCTGGGTCGGGGGCGTTGCCATCCAGATAAAAAGCCTCTTTGATGGGTACTTTGCTGAAAAGGTTTTCCCGCAAATATTCCCCGAAACTCTGTGGGGCGTCCGAGGGCAAGCCGATGTACTCATCCATGTGGAAAGCCCTGATTTTATTCCATTCCAGGTTTTCCTCGGCGGCCATCGCCGCCAAAAACTCGTTCTGGGAAGGCGCCGAAGCGAACACAATATTCACGTGTTCCTGAGCCAGCAGTAGCTCCCGAATCTTTTGGGTGACCGACGCGGCGGCAAGCGCTCCCATCGACGGCCGGTTTTCCAGTACTTCTACCCGGAGGTTTTCCACCTCGAAAGTGCGGGCAGATGACATTTTTGTGGTCATGGTATTTTCAATTTATTAAAGATTTCTTAAACAGCCCAGCGACGTACCTTATGGCCCTTCATGGCATAAAACACCAAGTACAGGTAGCAGGGGAAAAGTACCCAATAGGCCGAACGCAGATCGAATTCATCCGCGAAATGGCCGTAAAAGAGCGGCAGAATGGCGTTGCCACAAAGACCCATGATGAGAATGGACGCGCCCAACTTCGTAAACCGACCTAATCCGTCCAGTGCCAGCGGCCAGATGCCCGCCCAAATCAGCGAGTTGGCCAGTCCCAGCAGCACGACAAACCAGATCGACACGTCGGCCGTATGGCCCAGGAAGTTAGTGGTGCCGCTGGCGAACAGGATTAGCACCGTAAAAATGGTGCCCAAACCCGTACAAATGCGCAGCGCGGTGACCTGACTCATGAAGCGGGGAATGGCCACGATGCCAATCACGTAGCCGCAAATGGTCAGGAAAAGCGTGTAAGACGGAAAGACTTTGGCTTCCAGCAGGCCGATGCCCATCGAACCCGCGTAGCTGATGATGGTGTCGATGGCAATCACCTGCGTACCTACGTGCAGGAAGATGGCGAGCGCACCTAGAATCAAGTGCGGAAATTGAAAAATGCTGGTCTTTCCGGCGTTGGCGGTAGCCACCTCGGGCGTTTCCTGTTCGGTGTTTATTTCGGGCAGCGGCGAGCGGTACACCAGGTAGCCCAGTACAAAGAGAAAAGTACCCAAAACCGAATAGGGAACGATTACCCGCCGCACCAATTCGTCCAGCGCCGTGGCGCGAGCGGCTTCGGTCATCGCATCCAGTTGGGCAAACATGGCGGTATCAGTCGGGCGCAGAATGACCGCCGCAAAGATCAGCGGCGACAAAATACCCGCCGCCTTGTTGCAAATACCCATCATGCTGATCCGCTGCGCGGCCCGGTCCTGCGGACCGAGCAACGTGATGTAGGGGTTGGCCGCCGTCTGCAAAATGGCCAGCCCGATTCCGATAGTGAACAGACCCAGCAGGAAAATCTCGTAAGTGCGGGTTTGGGCGGCGGGAACGAAGATGAAGGCCCCGAGCGCCATCGCCCAAAAGCCAAACATCATGCCCTTCTTGAAACCGACGGCCTTCAACATATAGGAAGCTGGCACCGACATAATGAAATAGGCGATGTAAAAGGCAAAAGCGACTAGATACGCCTGAAAACTGGTTAGTTCACAGGCAATTTTGAAATAGGGAATCAGGATCGAATTGACCCAGGAAATAAAACCGAAGATAAAAAACATCACTCCGACGAGCAGGAGCGATATCCTGGTTTCGCGCTTGTCGAGGGGCTTATTTTCGGTTATGGTAGTCGTTGACATAGGCAGGGTTTTGGAATAATAGTGTTTAAAGGTTGCTTTAAACTACGCCCGGAATTTTGACCAGATCCTGAATTTCTTTGCCTTCGTGTTCGAAGCGGGCCAGGGTGTACACACTGCCGTCGTCGCCCACCGTGATCGAATTCACGTAGCTGGGGCGCGAGCCGTCGGGGTAGAAGATGGGGCCGTGGTCTTGGTAGTTCTTCGTAGGAATATGGTAGGTGACCAGGTGGAGGTTTTCCTTTCCTTTGGATCCGCCTTTGGCAATCTCATCCGCGCCCTTTACGCGTCTACCATTTTTGTAAATCGGGCCACCCGTGAGGTAATGAATCGTGTCGCCGTCGGGGCCGGGCTGAAAACCGAGATACCCGTAACTGAACTGGTCGAACATGCCGCTCTTGCGGGAGGGCTCGGAGGTGATGCGCTCGACGATTTCAACCTTTTTTGCGCTCGGATCGAATTTGAATAGATAGCCCGAGTTGCCATGCACGCCGTAGGCCACTTGCTCAGGGGCGTACCAAAATATTTTCCGCCAGTTATAGCCCATATTGCCGGGACGGGTGGGGTCGTATTTGCCAAAATAATTGAGGCGCATATCCACGTCCGCCACTTTTTTTAGGCCAGACATGCCCGGCTGATAAGTCAGGATATCGCCCTCCGCTGTGGACAGGTACACGCTGCCGTCGCGCGGATCGACCAGCATAGAGCGGCAAATGACGCGGTAATCTTCCCCCACAATTCCCGCCTCGCCTCGCCCGCAAGTCAGGCCCAGATCTCTCAGTTCTCCCGTCGAGAGATCATAATCGAGGAACTTTCCCAATGGCCAGGTCAGCGCGTAAAGATGTGCTCGCTCCCGGTCAATGGTTAAGGTCAATATTCCTTCTCCGTCCGGGGCGATGGCTAAATCCTCGAATTGCCCGGAGGTCAGATCGTAGGACAAAAAATGACCGCCGGGATACAACCCGTAGCCATCGGGGGCTTTTCCGGGTAGCCGCTCCATACCGTCGATCATTTCGTAATAGCCGACGTGGGTGGCGAAATACAGCTTGCCGTCGTGTTCGTAAAAGCGGACGTGGCTTTTTCCCTGCGCGATAGTTTTCTGGTATTTTTCGCCGCAAATCTCCGTGAGATTAGCCAGGAATTCCGTTTGATCCGTCTTTGGGTCATAGGCATACGTCTGCCCGCCTATAGCGTGCGATTCCGAGCACAGCACGTAGTATATCTTCCCATCACTGGCGGCGGTTATCGCGTTGTAGGTGTCGTGCGCCAATTCAAAGCCCGAGTAGTAGGACTTTGCTTCCAGATGATGTTTCTCTTTGATGGCAGACTGTTGATTGGCCATTGTCTTTAGGGTTGAAGTAGGGTTCAGGAAGTTATTTTTTGATCAATCATTCATAGCTTAAAAAGCCTTTTGGCATTTCCGTACAGCAGCTTTCGCTCGATGGCTTTGGTAGGGGCAAGTTTGCGGATGGCCGCGATGGTTTGGGCCCCCTGGCAGTTGGGGCCGTGGCCGTCGGCGTCCAGACAGTCGCTACCGTAAAGCAGCTTGTCCTGGTGACGTTCCAGAAACCCGCGGGCGTGATCCTCGTCCCGCAGCAAGGCGCTCAGACCCGAGCCCGCCGACATGTCGCCGTACATATTAGGGTACTTGGTCAGCAGTTGGTCGGTCAGGCCCCCGGCGGTTACTTTGGTTTTAGGATAAAGGACGTTTTGATCGGTGTGATTCTTGTCGATGTTGGCCCACCAGGTTTGAGCGTGGCCGATGAAGTGTACGTCGGGGTACTTTTCCAGCATCGTGTGGAAGCGGTAGAAGTCGTAGTTGAACATCGTGTACTGCCAGTGCATCAGCACGGGTACCCGGTACTTGCGCGCTAGCTGGTAAATGGCCTGCATCGCCGGATCATCGCATTCCAGACCAAACTTAGACTCGCCAATGATCGGCGCGCCAAGTTTGAGATACTTCTCTATTTCTGCGGTAGCGTTCGGTAGGTCGGGTACTTCGTTGGCTCCGAATGTAAAAGCTTTCGGGTATTCTTTTGCCAAAGCGTAGCAGGCTTCATTACCGCTGCAATCAGCTTGCAGGCCGTTCGTTGTGCCCTTATGGGTAGAAAATCCAAAGGCGGGCGTTCCGGCCGGCAGTAGTATGGTAGTCGTTGCCCCCATTGCTTTCTGGTGAGCAATCAACTGTGCATCGGTGCGCCCCCGGTAGTCGGTGTGCTGGTGGATGTCGATGATAGGCTCGTCCGCCAGCGTACTTTCGGTGCGGTCGAGCGCCAGCGCACTCCCGGCCAGCAACACACCCGTACTGGTTAGGAACCCCCGGCGGGAAAGGTTAGAAGTGTCTTTATTATCAGTCATTTCTGCTTAGCGCTTTTAGTGTTTTCAAAAAGCCCAGCTCGTTTGGCTACCTGCTGTACACCGGACAGAATGGTAGTTTCTATAGAGGAATGCCAGGGTGCGGGTTGTCCGTACACCATTTGGGAGGTTTCTCCTTCGTAGCCGCCTTCCCGCAGCACGGTGGCCGAGGGAATATAACCCATCACAAAATTGGAGTAGCCGTATACGAAGGTTTGCTCGCCGTACATCTGCTTGATTTTGATCGCGTACTCGATGAGTAGCTCTCCGCCCAGCGCCACGATGGGCTGTGCGCCCAACTTCCACACCTGAATGGGGTAAGGTGAGGACTTCGCGAACGGCTCGCCTTTTTCTTTTTTTGTCAGCATCCGTTTGGCCCAGCGCTGGTAGTAAGGCACGGACGAATTCGCCATTTCAGTTAGTTTTTCGTCAGTTGGTCCATCCGCCAGGGCCAAGTCGATTTCCTCGTAGGCCATCGTAAGCTTAGCATCCAGCGGCATCATCTCCTCTTCCACCACGCGCTGCACGGCGGCGGCTAGTTCCCGCCCGTACTGCCGGGCCAGCGGAATAGTTCGGCGGGGCAGAGGGTTCTGATCGGCCCCGGCTCCCTGAAAAAACAGGGCGGTAGCGTTGGGATAAGCTTTTTCCAGTTCCTCTTGGGCAAAGCTCACGTAATCGCCCGACCACTCGGTGTCACTAAGCACCGTGGGATGGCAGGCGTAGGCAAAGGCAATTGCCTTTACTTTGTGTTTGCCGTCAAGTACTTTGATGACCGGTACTGCATAATCGTTGGGGCCTTTCAGCTCGGTCAATTGCGTCAGAAGGTTAGCGTCGTTGTTGCGGCGGTTAATCTGAAAACGCGTCACGCCGTTGGCGGACGAAAGACTGGCTGGTTCGAGGTTGCCAATGGCTTCTCCCACCAATCCCACCACCCGGGTTTCGAGCCAGCGTGAGTACTGCGTGATTTTGGCTTGCTGCGTGTCGTCGAGCGGATAAATATCGGTCAACGCATCTTCTAGCACTGGTCCCGAGTGAGTGTGAGAAGAGTTGAGCAGCACCTGCGCTTTGGTTAGGCCAAACTTTTCTTGCACTGCTTTTTTGATATGATCCGAAATTGCCTTCGGCAGCCCGAGTAAGTCGGTCGAAACCAGCACGGCTCGCTGTCCCGCGGCATCTTCCAGCACGAGCGCCTTCCCCCATAACTCGTTCAGCATACCGTCCGATGGTCGGTCGCGCGCGGCGAAGCCCGCCATCCACATGGATTCCTGCGGCGTGATGCTCGTTCGAGCGATGCCCGCCTTCCAGGTAGGTGAAGTCGTTTGCCCGAGACACACGGTCGCGTGGCTACTAACTAATAGCAGCAGCAGTCCTATTCCCCATCCTGGAAAACCCCCTTTCGTTTTCATCAGCTTTTGGCTTTGACTTGCTCGGCATTATGGTGTACTTTTTTAATCGCCGAGGCGATGGCGTCCATGTCGGAGCGACTGCCCAGCAGCAGGTTTTGCGTAAACCACACGGCCTCGCTGCACAGCTTCTCGTTTTCGGGGCAGTGATTGCGCTCGTTGTATTTTTTAATGTCCAGTAGTTTGGCAGGATATACTTTTTTGTAGCCCGGCGACTGGAAAGTCTCCGCGAGAAAAGGCTGGGTATTCAGCACGGTGTAGCCGCTGGTGCAGGGAATGCCTTCCATGCGCAAAGCCTTGATAAATCCTTCGCGCGGAAGTCCTTTGAAGCCCTCGGGATCGTAGCGGAAGGGGAACAGGTGGTAAGCTGCCCGGTTGACTCTCTCGTATAGCTTGTAAGGCATGATGCCTGTGATCTTCTCGACTTCGGCTTTCAGATAGGCCGCATTTTCGTTGCGGGTGGTCGTCTGAGCGTCGAGCCGCTTCAACTGCGCCAAACCGATGGCTGCCTGGTACTCACTGAACCGGAGCTTGGTGCCCTGCATGATGCTCCCAACCCCCACCGCGCCCACGGCGGTACCGTAAGGGTTGCCCAAATTGTGAAAGGAGTAGCAGCGATCCATGAACTCCTCGTCGTTGCTCGTGATAGCACCACCCTCACCGATGGGCATGTTCTTGGAGTTTTGGAAGCTGAAGCAACCTGCTTGCCCGATAGCGCCCACTTTCTTGCCGTCGTATTCGGCCAAGTGCGCCTGACAGGCATCTTCGATAACTACCAAGTTATGTTTCTTGGCAATGGTCATAATCGGGTCCATGTCACAGGGCAGGCCCATGATGTGGACGGGGATGATGGCTTTGGTGCGAGGGGTAATTTGGGCCTCGATCTTGGCTGGATCCATCTGGAAAGTTTCCCGATCAACATCCACAAAGACGGGCATAGCACCATTGGTAAGTACCGCACTGACGGTGGCGATGAAGGTATAGGGAGGCACGATGACCTCGTCGCCCGCCCCGATATTCATCTGCGCCAGCGCAATCACCAGCGCATTGGTGCCGTTCACCACCGCTAAGGATCGCTTGGTGCCGATGGCGCTGGCCCATTCCTTCTCAAATTCATCTACGGTTTTTGCCCGCGACCAAACGCCACTTCGCATGACTTCCAACAGGCGCTTCTCGTCGGTTTCAGGATTCCACTGTGGCCATTCGGGCCACTGAACCTTGCTCCAGGCGGGCATGCCGCCGAGCAGAGCGGGTTTATCAGCCAGGGTACTGCCGATCACCGGAGCAGTGACTGCGGCACCTACTACGGCACCCAGTCCAGCCAGGGCGTTCCGTTTCATGAATTCCCGTCGGGAGACGTCGCTATTTAATGAATTGTCCATCATCGCTAAGAATTAAGGATATGTTGTTGTCTAGATATGTCTATTTAAAATAGATGAATATCATTTAATTAGGTTACGGGTACGTACCCGAAAGTAGTCAAAAAATATTAACTATGCCTTATTTTTTTAAATTATTTTGCTTTGCCCAGAACACTTTCCAGACTCACCGCTGCCCCGCCCCGTCGCTTGCTTTCGTCGGCGGCTTCCATGAATGCAAACATTTCGATGGTTTCTTCGGGTCGCACGGGTACCTGTCCCGTCTCGAAATACTTGATGATCTCGACCAGCAGCGGCTCATAACCCGCGTAAGGGCCAAGATTGACGTTGCCATCCTGAGTGAAGACGATACCTCCGTAGCCACTCTTGCCTGTCCGGGTTCCGCGAATCGTGCCGACGCGGCCGTCGTTCCAGGTACCTACCACAATGTCGGTACCCGGCGTGTTGACACGGACTACCTCCCGACAACCGGTTCCCATCACCGTGAATAGTGGCTCCACCGCGTGAATGCCGTACCAGAACAAATCGGGATGGGTTTTTTCCAGGCTGGCCGGACTGAAAGTATCCGCGCCTACCACCTTGCTTTTGCCAATCCCGGCAATGCCGTTAGTGTAGCGGAGCGAAGAGGCGGAAAAAAGCGGAATTTTGTACTTTTTGGAAGCTTCGAAAATAGCCAAAACGTCTTCCAACGAAGCGGCGATTGGCTTGTCGATGAACACCCTTTTTCCGGCCTTGAGTACCTGAATAGCCTGCTCACGATGCAGGCGTCCATCGTTGGTTTCCAACAGCACGACGTCCACCTGTTTTAATAAGTCGTCTATCGAATCTGCGATTTGAACGCCATGTTTCTTAACTTCTTCTATGTAGCCTGGAATTCGGGAGGCGCTGGTTTCGATTTCGCGACTCCCATAAGGATAAGCCGTAACTACTTTATATCCTTGATATTCTGGCTTCGGGTTATCGGCATTCAGCACCTTGGTGAAGGCTGTGCTATGGGAAGTGTCCAGCCCAATGATCCCGACTCGCTTTCCTTGCTCAGCCAATACCCCGCTCGCCTGAGTGCGAGTGTGCGCGAGCAACCCCAAACCTATACTGCCCAACGTGGCCGTTTCAAGGAACGATCTTCGGCTATGCGTCAATGTATCCATATTCGGTCATAACAGTTATTGGTTCCGGGTACGTACCCGTAAATATAAAAAAGATTATCGATAGTCTATAGATATTCAAGAAAAAAAAGACAGTAAAGTATTGTTTTACCGCAGTTAATGTACGGAGATAGGTCTAATTGCGGTAGTATGCCTGATTTTCTTTGGTAACTATGTCGATCGGCATATAGTATTCTTCGCTGATTTTTGTAGAGAAGACGAGGGATTGGTACAAAGCCATCACGCTCCGATATCCCTGGTCTTCGGGCTGATGGCAAATTAGGAAATCTATCGTGCCTTTTGTCAGATAGTCCTTATTGTCCTTGATCAAATCGTAGCCAATCAGAAGCGGTTTTTTAGGAAAAGACGCGCCTTCCAAAAACCGGGCGACGAGCGATGCTCTCGAATTGGTCACGAATATGGCATCGGTCGTTGGATTGTCGGCGAACAATCCCCGCAGTCTTTCCTCGACCGACTCAAAATCGGTTTGCTGAATATCGACTCGGAGGATTGGCGGACTTTGTTCCTGATCAGAAAAATAAGCTCGGAATCCTTTCTCTATTTGCTTATAGGTGTAGCTATCCAATGCCTTCGTTATGTTGACCATCATCAGATTACTATGTTCATTAAGAGTGTAGGTGCATAGTCTTCCGGCGAGGTACCCGCTCTGGAACAAAGGGGGGCCGATATAGGACAAGCTGGGTTTGTCGGGCAGGTTTGAATCGATAAATACGAATGGTATTCCTTTCTTATGGCACTTCGCCACAAAAAGCTCGGCTTCACTAATAAAGGAAGGAGAGAGAACAATTCCATCCACTCCGGCTTCCAGGATTCGATTGGTTTGGGCGGTGAATGTTTTAGGGTCTTTCAAACTGAAAAAGTACGATTCCACCTTCACGCCATACTGGCTGATTTCCTTCTCGGCGCGCTGAATGCCGCGCAGCGGGGCATCCCAAAAATCGGTTTCTTGCGTAACGGAGGGAATGAGCGCGGCAAGTGTTATTATTTTGCCTGAAGCCAGGCGACTCGCCAGGACGTTGGGCTG
>NZ_JBGSXF010000648.1:0-14863 GCF_041751555.1 Persicitalea sp.
ATGGTAGTTTTGGGGCTGGTATTCGTCTTCGCCGTGCGGCCTGTGGCGGGTTATTTGGGTTTGCTGGGGACGGATTTGCACCCGCTCCAGAGAGGTGCTGTGTCGTTTTTTGGAATCAAAGGCATCGGCTCGTTCTTTTACCTTTCGTTCGCGCTGTCCGAAGCGAAGTTCGAAAATGCCCGCGAGATCTGGGCAATAGCGGCTTTCACAGTGGTAGTTTCGCTGCTCACCCACGGCTTCACAGCGGCCATCAGCATGGAAAAAATTGAAGAAAAATTTGCCGGACAACCCGCCGAAGAAGTTGACTTACCCGCCAAGGGGCCGTAACTTGCGAATTGGACGCTGACAAATACTAAACTGTGCATTTGCCCTCAACTACTCTCACTTTGTGCCTTTGTCCCTCTGCCCCTTTGTGCCTTCTGATAGCACTTCTGTGCTTTTCCTGCCACCGGATGCCCGTTGATTCAGTTGTTTTACAAGAAGGCGTTTCGGAAGAACTTGCTCAGGTTCGGAAGCAGACGATAAGCGACATCTCCTACCAGCTATCATTTGACATTCCTCCCCAGAAGGATAGTCCCATTCCCGCTAGTGAAACCATATCCTTTCATTGGCAGAAGAACCCCAACCCGCTTTCCCTGGATTTTAAGGAAAACCGCGATCATATCGAGACTATTTCGGTCAACGATAAGAGAGTACCCATTATCTTCGAGAAAGAGCACATCCAGATTGGGGCAGAGTTTTTGAGGAAAGGCAAGAATAAAATCGCCATCGAGTTCACAGCCGGGGATCTTTCCCTGAACCGCAACGATGAGTACCTCTACACGCTGCTCGTTCCCGACCGCGCCCGCACGATATTCCCCTGTTTCGACCAGCCGGATTTAAAGGCAACTTTCGAATTGATGCTGACAGTCCCCGCCGACTGGACCGCTGTTTCCAATGCGCCCATGCGTGACAGCCTGATCTCGAAGATGCAGAAGTCCTTCTATTTCAAACCTACCGACTTGTTGCCAACGTATCTTTTCTCCTTCGTGGCCGGAAAGTTCGATCCCGTGACGCGGACGCTCGGCGGACGCGAAATGACGCTGTACCACCGCGAGACGGACACGTCAAAAATCCGGCTTAGCCTCGACCCGATTTTTGAAACGCACAACGACGCGCTAGGTTTCATGGAAGACTATACGCAGGTAAAGTACCCTTTCCAAAAATTCGATTTCGCGGCTATTCCCGATTTTCAGTATGGCGGTATGGAACACGCGGGGGCGATTCAGTACAAGGCGGCGAGCTTATTCCTGGATAAAGGCGCGACGCGCAACCAGAAAATGAGCCGTATCAAACTGCTCGCCCACGAAACGGCCCACATGTGGTTCGGCGATTTAGTAACGATGCGCTGGTTTAATGATGTCTGGATGAAGGAAGTTTTCGCCAATTTTATGGCCGACAAAATTGCGAAAGTGGCCCAGCCATTGAGCAACTACGAACTCGAATTCCTGATTTCGCACTTCCCGACGGCCTACGGCGTGGATCGCACCGAAGGCCCCAATGCCATCGGTCAGCCGCTCGATAACCTGAACCAGGCCGGGACGATGTACGGGCCAATCATCTACCACAAGGCCCCGATCATGATGCGCCAACTCGAACGCCTCATGGGGCCAGACGCCCTGCGCGACGGCCTGCGCAAGTACCTGAAAAAGTACGCCTACAGCAACGCTACCTGGCCCGACCTGATCGCGATACTTGACCCCTATACGCCCACCGACCTCGCCGCCTGGAATAAGGTATGGGTCGAGGAAACGGGGCGGCCTCGCTTTGGGTACAGTCTCGAAGGCTCGGCGGGCAAGATCGATAAACTAGTTATTACGCAGCAAAGCGAGGATGAATTCGACCGGATTTGGCCGCAGTACTTCGAGATCGCCCTTCTCTACCGCGACCGGGTAGTGGAATTGACCATTCACATGAACGCCGACACGGTGCTGGTTCCAGAGGTAGTTGATTTGGACATGCCACTCAACATTTTGTTCAATTCCTCGGGGCAGGGCTACGGGCTGTTTCCCATGAATCGGAGCCTGATCGTGCAACTACCCGACCTAGTCACCGACCCGCTGATGCGAACTTCGGCCTACATTACTTTTTACGAAAATATGCTCAACAAAAATCCGGGAATCCCCCCGTTGCTGTTGGCCGATCTATACCTTAAAATGTTGCCCAGGGAAACTGAGGAGCTAAGCCTGGACTTGATCACCGAACAGCTTTCCGACATTTTCTGGCAATTCATGAAGCCCGCCGAACGAGCCGAATGGAGTGAGTACCTGGAAGGGAAAGTATGGGAAGCCATGACGCGAGTAGAGGATGGAAACAAGAAAAAAATCATCTTCAAGCTTTACCAAAGTACCGCCCTCAGCCCGGAAGCCAAGGATCGCCTTTACGAAATATGGCGCACCCAGCAAGCCCCGCCGGGCGTCACGCTCACCGAAGACGACTACACGTCACTGGCCTTGACGCTGGCCGTGCGCGACTACGCGACGGCTGATGTTTCTTCAAAAAACATCCTGGAACAACAACTGATCCGCATCAAAAATCCCGACCGGAAAAAGCGGCTGGAATTTATGATGCCCGCCTTGTCGGCAGATGTGGCTGAAAGGGACGAATTTTTTGCTTCTTTGAAACAAGGAAAGAACCGCGAACACGAATCGTGGGTAGCGGCGGCGCTCAATTATTTGCACCATCCGCTGCGAGCCGAAACTTCCCAAAAGTACCTGCGTCCCAGTTTGGATTTATTGGAAGAAATCCAAAAAACAGGCGACATCTTTTTTCCGTCGGCCTGGCTGAGTGCGACGCTGGGTTCCTACCAATCGACCGAAGCCGAGCGCATCGTCCGCGCTTTCCTGCAAGAACACCCCAACTACAACCCACGCCTGAAAGCCAAACTCCTGCAAGCCGCCGACAACCTTTTTCGCGCTGAGCGGATTGTGAATTGAGTTCATCCAAAAACTCCTGTGATAAGTATCTACTCATAGACTCATAGACTTTAAACTCATGAACTCATGAACTCCAAGATGGATCCCATCCAAGACTACCTAGCTAGATGCCGCTCGATTACCGACACCGTCGAAAGCCAAAAGACCGAAATTCAAACCGCCGCTCGCTGGTTTGCCGATAGCATTCTGGCGGGGCGCATGGTTCACGTCTTTGGTAGCGGCCACAGCCGTATCATGGTTGAGGAGATGTGGCCGCGCTACGGTTCTTTTCCCGGTTTCAACCCGATCGTAGAGCTTTCGCTGACCTTTCATAACCTGGTAGTGGGAGCCAACGGGCAGCGGCAGGCGATGTTTTTGGAGAATGTCCCCGGCCTGGCCGATCGCATCCTGCGTAACTTCGACCTGTCGGAACAAGATTCCGCCCTGGTCATTTCGTCGAGCGGCTGCAATGTCGTGCCCATCGAAATGGCGGAGTTATTCCAGAAAAGCGGTGTGAAAGTCGTAGCTTTGATCACCCGCGCGCACTCCGAACAAAGTACGTCCAAACGCGCTGATGGTCAAAAACTGAGCGACTTCGCTGACTTGATTCTCGATACGGGTGCACCTGTCGGCGATGCGATGGTGAAGATACCCGACCTCGATACGCCTGTCGCGCCAGGTAGCACTATTGGTGGCGCGATGCTGGTTAATTGCATCAAGGCCGAAGTGGCCCGATTGCTCACAGAGGCCGGACAACCTCCAAAAGTACTCAGCGCGGGCGTGGTAGTTGGCGCACAAAAAGCCGTCGAACTCTTCGAGTCCGCCTACGACGAACACGCCCACCGCCTGGCCAAACTTTATGAAAATGTGGGTAATAAATGAAAAGCTGTAAAGCGATTTTGTAGTATAAGCGTTCCCAACTTTCCATTCTCAACTAAAACAATGCAGCCCGTACCCATCAAAACTACCGTCGTAGGTTCTTTGCCCTTCCCCGGTTGGCTCGAATTTGCCAGCCTGAACCTAGACAAACTTGGCCCCGCCGACCTCAGCGAAATGATCGACGACGCCGTCATCGCCGCCATCCATGACCAGGTTGCCGCCGGGCTGGATGTCATCACCGATGGGGAGCAAACGCGCCTCGATTTCAACCTGTCGTTTTACGGCTTCATTAAAGGCATCGAAAACGATGCCTCCGAAACCCGTAAATATGGCCCGCCCGCTCACGACCAGCGCGGCAAAAACAGCATCGTGGCACCGCTCACAGCCCCCGGTGGCCTGGGTGTAGTGGAGGAATACAAGCGACTGAAACGACTGGCACCCATAGGGCAGGGGTTGAAGATGTCCATTCCCGGCCCCTACACGCTGGCCGGGCGGCTCAATCCGGGTAGTTTTTATAAAGATCGCTGGGAAATAACCGAAGCTATTCTGCCCCTGGTGAGGCAGGAAATCGCTGATTTGGTGGCCCTGGGCTGTCCCGAAATCTGCGTGGACGAGCCTTCGATGAGTTGCTACGCCTACCGCGAGGACACCAAGCGTTTCGTAGATATTTTTAACCGCACCGTCGCGCCGGGTGTGGGCAAAACACGGCTGTCGATGCACCTTTGCTTCGGCAACTACAAGGGCCGCTCGGTGGGCAAGAAGACCATCGCCCCTATGCTGCCCGACTTCATGGATATGACTGTGGACGAACTGCACTCGGAAATGACGATTCTGAACTTCGCCGAGGTGAAATTGCTGGAACGCTTCGCCGAGAAGTTCGACGTGGCCGTGGGCGTGATCGACGTGAAGAGCTACTACATCGAATCCGCCGAGGACGTGGCCGAACGCATTCGCAAAGTACTTCCCTATGTACCCGCCGAGAAACTGGCCGTGGCCCCCGACTGCGGCTTAAGCCAAACCGCCCGCTGGGCAACGAAATTAAAATTGAAAGCGATGTGCGACGGCGCAAAGCTAATGCGCGAAGGATTGTAGAGACGCGATTCATCGCGTCTAAGCGGAAGCAAAAGAAAATCCCGCTCATGCGTCTGAGCGGGATTTTTCCTAAAACTAGGTACTTTATATAGCTTTTTAATGCGACTTCGCATAATGCGCTTTGAGTAAATCCTCCGAAAAATCGTCCGTCAGGTCGCGCACGACGGTATGGATGTGATTGGCATCGTTTTGGGTATTGTCGAACTCGATCAGGATCGTCGGGCCGTGAATTCGGTAGTAGTGTCCCTTGTCTTTGCCCATTTCTAATTTGGTATCGCCCATCCAGGCAAAGTACAGGTTATCCATGCCCGCTTTCTCCAATTGTTTCATCTGCTGGTTTTTGAGCGTGACGTGGTAGCGGTCGAGGTAGAGAGCGATGAGATTCTTGAAAATCCTTTGCTGTGCAGCAGTCATGTCTTTCATAGAAACCCCCTCAAACTTATCCTTATCGAGGCCCGTCACCTGCCGCTGGTTGACCGAGAAAATCTCGTAAGGTGCTTTAGGAGCCAGGATCGCTCGCTTGCTCTGGTCGGCGTCTAACGAATTCAGCAGTTCGTAGCCCATATCTTCCTCCTCGCCCAGCACGCGCTTGCCCTTCTGCGGCACGTCGAGAAGGACGTGGCCGGGGTTGCTCCCCAGAAAACTGGGCGTGAACGAAATGTGTCCGCCCACCGAGGTGTAGTGAATCGAGATGTGGTGCCCCTCCATGCGCCAGCCCCAGGGATCTTTGGTGGCGGGATCGCCGAACACCAGGAAAGCGTAGTTTTCGGGGTCGCGGCGGGTGTCATTGGGCGGACGATTTTCCAGCACACGCAGGACATTTTCCAGATCGATAATGTCCTTTATCTTCTGATAGCCCTTATCCGTCATAACTACCTCCACCATATTCATGGCGGCCTGGCGTTGCGGTTCGCTCATACGTTTGAGGTTGAAGCCCAATCGCTCGCGGGGGATGAAGTGCCAATTGTAACGCAAAGTGTCGGCCATCGGGTGTACGACTTCGGCTTTTTGTTCGGCGTTGAGCGTGTTCAAAAAAGTACTGACTGCCCTGGTCATTTGCGGGTTGAGGTCGTCTTTTTGAACGCCGCGCTCATTTGCGGAGTCAGGTCGGGAAACACCCGTGCACCCGATCAGCAGAAATAAAGGAACTAAGAAAATTCTCATAAATAAGAAGGGGTAATAGTGTAAGTGAGGTACCAGCTAGTTTCAAAGCTCTCGGATGCGCATGTTCTTGAACCACACCTCATCGCCGTGGTCTTGCAGGGCAATTTTGCCACGGGCGTGGGGCGTGGCATAGGCCCACTTGCTGAACTTGCTTTTTGCCAGTTGCGCCTTCCAATCGTCGGAGCCATAGACGTAATCCACCACTTTTTCGCCGTTGAGCCAGTGCTCCACGTGGTTATCCTTAATCTTGATGCGGCCTTTGTTCCATTCTCCGGCGGGTTTCGTAGCTTTTAGGTTGCCGGGAGCCTGCATATCGTAGTTGGCCCCCGTTTTCTGACGGTCGTTGATTTTGACCATCTTCCCGCCGTCATTAAGAGGAGGGTAGTTCTCGTCGTCGATAATCTGGTATTCGGGTCCGGAAAAGTAGGTGGCGTTCTTGGGGTCTTCCACCACTTTATAAATCACACCGCTGTTGGCTTTGGGAGGAATTTTGAAATCGAATTCCATTTCGAAATCGCCGTATTCTTTATCGCTGACCAGGTCGCCGCTGCCGCCGTGCGTCATAAGGGCACCGCTCATCACCATCCATTTTTTGGCGTTGTCAGCGCGGTAAGCGTGCCAGCCTTTGGTAGATTTTCCGTCAAACAGGCTTGTCCATTTACCTGTTTTTTGCGCCATTGCCGCGCTGGCCAGCAGGCAAATCGTCAGTATTAAGCTAATTTTCTTCATTTTCTTTTTTTGTAAAATGTTTGGCTAACCAAAGAAACCCGTGGCTGGATTATACTTTATCCAGCCACGGGTTTTCGAACGGAATCCCACGTATATTATTTCGATTTCATTCTTGACAAAATCTCCGACAGTGCTTTTTGGGCAAACTTGGACCGAACCAGCGAGCCGCTGACGGACGCGCGTTGCCGCAGCAAATCATCCCAGTGGTCGGTACCTTCCCAGAAAACTTGTTTCATCCGACGCATCGACTGCGGATCATAGGCAGCGAGTTGCTGGGCTATGCTGGCAACGTGTTCGTCCAATTCTTCGGTGGTTTCCAGCACATCGTCGTAAAGTCCCTTCTGCCAAGCCCAAATCGCCGTTTTGAATTCGGTGGCATTGATCGTCAAATGGCTTGTAGCTGCCAGGCCAATCTTGCGCCTAACGGCGGGTTCGATGACAAATGGGCCGATGCCCACCGTCAGTTCGCTGAGCTTGATAGCAGCATGGTGCGTGGACAGGCAGTAGTCTGCTGCGGCCAACAGCCCCACGCCACCTCCTACGGCCTTGCCCTGAGTCCGGGCGATGATGAACTTGGGGCAAAGGCGCATGGCATTTATGACGTTGGCGAAGCCAAGAAAAAAAGACTCACCTTTCTCCTCGTTTTCGATAGCGGCCAGTTCGGTGAGCGAGGCCCCGGCGCAGAAGGCCCGATTTCCGCCCGACCGCAACACAACTACTGCAGAATCGGCTGCTTCTCCTGCTTGCTGAATAGCTTGCGCCAATTCGTCGAGCAAACTAGCAGGCAGCGCGTTGCCCGCCGGATGAAAGAACTCAACCGTAACGACGCGGTCTTCGGTAAATGTTTTAACGTAAGGTTCCAAGTGGAGAGCGATTTTTCATTTTCCAAAAAGCCGAGCCCAAAAACCCTTGGCTTTCGTCTTCGTAGCTTCCAGGGCTTCGGCAGCATCCTCTCTAATGTCGTCAAAATCCTCGGCGGCTTTGGCGGCAATTTTGGCGACTTTCTCCTTAGTCTCAGCTAGTTTTTCCTCTGCTTCTTCTCTGAGTTCATCCAATTCCTCGGCGGCTCTGGCGCGGATTTCGGCGGCTTTTTCTTTCACTTCGTCCATTTTTTCTGCGGCATCTTCCCGGAAATCTTCCATTTCCTCAGCGGCCTTGGCGGTCAGCGACTCAATTTTCGACTTGGCCTCGCCCGCTTTTTTGGTGGCTTCTTCCCGCAACTCGCCTAGTTCTTCGGCAGCCTTATCAGATAAAGATTCAATTTTCCCTTTTGCTTCGGCAGCAAGCCCGGAAGCGCCTGCCTTAACTTCATTGAATCTACCAGTCGCTTTGTCGGCCAATGACTGCGCCTCGACTTTGGCGTCGGTGATTCTATCGGCGGCATGTGCCTGCAAATCATCCACTTCCGAGACGGCCTCAGCTTTGAGTGCTTCGGCCTCCGCCTTGGCATCGACGACTTTCTCCGTCGTGGGTTCCTTAGCATCGGTAGCTTTTTCGATCACTTCTGCCTTCGTTTCGGCTGATTTTTCAGCGACCTGGTCGGTCGAAGCCTCCGTCTCCGCCTTGACTCTGTTAGCCATTTCAGCAGCGGCGGCTTTCGCTTCGAGCGCATCGTCCTTGGCTTGCTTGACCTCGGCGGTGATTTTGTTCTCCATGTGTTTTACTGCTTTATCGGCTTCTACTTCCGCCTGGCTTACCTCATCTACGGGAATCGTTTTGCCTTCGGCGGCGAGCTTTTCGGCGGCTTCACGCTTGTGGTCGAGAGATTCGGCAGCTTGTTCAGCGGCGGGGTTCGGTTTTTCTTCCATAATTCAGTAAGGGTTGGGTAGTTGAAAGCGAAATGTACGAAGTTGGCTATTAGGTTGCAAGCCAGTCGTATGCTAGTTGTGGGAGAAAGATGAGGAATTTATTGCGCAATATTCGCCTTGTCTTTCGCTCTCATCGGGGTGGCATTAATTTTGAAAGAATTTTACCAAGAAAACAATGTCCCTAAACGCTAACCCAACTATACATGAAAAAAGTAGTAATCGCTACCGCCCTTTACGCTTGTATCACCACCGGATGGCTTCTGACAAGCTGCGATAATACTAGCGACGGCAAAGAAGAATACGCTGAAGAACAAGCCGACGCCATAAATGAGGCCGATGTCGCCCGCGCCGAGATACGAAGTGCTGATGACACCTCCGACCTGGCTGATGTTCGGGATGATCTGACGGACGCAGCCAAGGAATTGGAAGCCGCCAAAAAAGAATATATGACCGAATTGAAGAATCGGCAAAGAACGCTGAACGAGAAAATAAGCGAGTTGGATTCAAAAGTGACCGACCCCAAACAAGCCAACCGCGACAAATGGGTAGAGAAACGCAAGGAACTGGTACGTGACCGCGACAAGTTGCAGGCCAATCTCCTTGAACTCCAGCAACCCATGTCAGACGACCGATTCGTGACGGCTGAAAAGGAAATAAAGGAGTTGATGGCATCGATCGATAAGGCCCTAACCGATAATTGATCGTACTGAATTTCATCCTTAAAATAAAAAGGGCAAGCCATGCTGGTTTTCCCTCTTTTTTTTATCAAGTCAATCTCCTGATCATTAAGCTCTTTACAATCTCGTAAAACACCTGGGGCGTCAACGTACGCCAATTGGTGAGTTGTAGTGTACCCCCAAAATTGAGATAGTAGTCGAGTCGGAAGCGTTGCCATTCGCGCTCCACGTGTTCGCGGAAACTTACGGCAGCGATCCAACCATCTTCAATATCCTCGAACCACTCGGCGTAGTAGTCATCTTCGGAGCCGTGAAAGTCCATGACATTCTCACCGATCAGAATAAATTGGTTGATGCCAACGGCCACGAACTCGTCCACAACGCGCCGCTTAAAGTACATGATGTCGTTGTGCAGGGCGTCGTTCCACTCGCCAAAAAGCTCGATGATCACGTAGTTCTTAATATAATCGGCGTATAATACCTTCACATACAGCGTCTCGGAGCCGATCTCGTCCCAGAACGGGTGGATGTAGTAACCGTAAATGTCGTGTTCGTAGTATTCCAGATTGGGTTCGCGGCCATAAAAGGGCGATTTTTTGTCGCGGTTGGCTACGTAGTGTTTTTCCCAATTGTAAAATGGTTCAATGTCTTGCATGGGTCGATCGGCTTTCGGCAGTCGGCTTTCGGCTTGATTCGTGCCACAGTCAACTGCAGCTTTTTATTTGTGTTTAGGGCAAATTAAAATACGTGATCGGAATTTTTCACGCTAACGAAAAAAAGTGCGTGTACATTCCTCTTACGTCAAGATTTTGAGAGGATGCTTGTCATCTTCGCTAACTGGTCTTTTTTCTAAAAATATCATACAAATGAAGTATTGACCGCAAGGAGCTTAGACCGCACCTTTGCAGATGTTGATTGACTAAACATTTGTTCTCATGAAAAAGCTACTCATAATCTTTTTGTTTGCTGCCACCACGGCGGCTTTCTGCCAGAGCGATAAAACCATCATCTACGGGGGTGTGGACGCGCTGCGCGGTGTCAAAGGCAATGGGCTGAACTACGGCTTGGGCCTGAACGCCAAACTCCAGTACCCGATTGCTCCCAACCTGGCGCTGACCGCCAAGGTTGGTGCCGAGTACTACAAAATCTCCGCCTACAGCTACGGACTGGGGTATCCGATCCTGGGGTATGGGAACGATCTCCTCACGGGCTGGGGCTTCAACACGCCCCAGTACCAGACTCAATTCTACTACTACGAGACACAGGGAGTCAGCCTGCCTCTAACGGTTGGCGCGCGCTACTACATACCCGCCGTTCTGGAAGGGCTGCATGTCGATCTCAATGGGGGAGTGGACGTGGCGGTTAGCGAAACCATGCGTACCACCTTTCGTTTGGAACCGAATGTGGGCTACACCCTCACGCTGGGGAACGGACGATTTCTGGACATATCGCTCGTGTACATCAACGCCCTGCAACCCCGAACGGGCATTGTGGGGGTGAGCTTCGCCTACGGAATCCCGGTAAATCTCTGAGCAGTCATTGGCCTATCGATGAAAGTTTTCAGGAATCTTCCACCCGCGAACTATACCTTTGCGCGCGGAAATCCAGAAGTTTTTCACCGATACTACTAGCGGTTCTTCCCGCCCAACCTTGACTCAGCCGCCCGCCAACGACCCTTACGCCGCCTTGCGGTATCCCGAATTCCGGTTTTTCATCGCCAACAGCTTTTTGTTCACGGTCGGGTTCCTAATGCAGGAAGTGGTCGTGGGTTACGAGCTTTACAAGCTAACCCATGACCCGCTCTCGTTAGGATTGATCGGTTTAGCTGAGGTAGTTCCCTTCGTGATGGTGTCGCTCTTCGGCGGTTACGTAGCCGACCGCTTTGACAAGCGCAACGTGTTGCGCATTAGTCTTTCGGTCATTATTGTGGCGTCGTTCATCCTGTACCTCATTTTTCAGCCGGGCTTCTTTGATCACTATACTTTACGGGGAAGGTTGGCGCTAGTCTATTCGGTTTTCTTTCTGATCGGTGCGGCCAAAGGGTTCTATTCACCTTCTTCTTCATCTCTGAAGCCTTTTTTGGTTCCCCGAGCCATTTATCACAATTCCTCTACGTGGAGTAGTTCATTCTGGCAGGCGGGGTCGGTCACGGGGCCGGGCGCGGCGGGTTTTCTGTATGCCTTCGTTGGCCTGACCAATACGCTGTTGGTAGCCATTGGCTGTTTTGTAGTGTGCCTGTTTCTAATTTCTATGATTGGGAAAAAGCCCATTCCGGCCTCGACCAATGCGGGTACTTTATGGCAAAAACTACGGGAGGGATTGAGCTTCGTCTTCAAAACGCGCATCGTACTTTACGCCATTTCACTGGATTTATTCTCAGTACTTTTTGGCGGCGTGGTGGCCATCCTGCCCGTTTTTGCCGAAGATATTCTGCACGTTGGGCCGGAAGGATTGGGTGTGCTGCGGGCCGCCCCGGCGGTGGGGGCGTTGCTCACCATGTTTTTCATGGCCTACTATCCGCCCACGCACACGGCCTGGCGCAATATGTTACTAGCAGTGGCGGGCTTCGGGCTGTTCACCATCATCTTCGCGCTTTCCGAATCGTTTTTGATCTCCTGCTTGGCGCTGTTCATGACGGGTTCCTGCGACAGCGTTAGTGTCATTATCCGGCAGACGATTTTGCAAATCTACCCACCCGACGAAATGCGAGGCCGCGTGGCGGCGGTCAACGGAATTTTCGTGAGTTCGTCTAACGAGTTGGGGGCCTTCGAGTCGGGCGTGGGAGCGAAGTTAATGGGAACTGTGCCTTCGGTACTGCTGGGCGGCGTGGTCACCATCGGGGTAGTTTCGTGGATTTATGTAAAATCGCGGGATTTGTTCGGGGTGCGGCTGAGTTGAGTTCACTGGAAACGCGTAGCTTTTCACCCGCATATTGAGGGCTAGAAAGAAAAAATCTCCTGTAAAGGTTTACCTGACAGGAGATTAAAAAAACACCAGTGACCCCGGCGGGAATCGAACCCACATCTAAAGTTTAGGAAACTTCTATTCTATCCGTTGAACTACGGGGTCAGGCCAGACTAGGCCGCGAATTTCGATAATTTTCGTTGACTCACCAAACCTTCGCTACTCGGCGTATTCTTCGTCGTAGTAGCCCACGTCGAGCCAATTGGGGTAGATCAGGAAGTGCTTATCGCGGACAAGGGTAGCGAGGTGGCGGCGCAGTTCGCCCATGTTCTCATTGTGTTCCGCCGAAACGAAGACCACGTGCTCGGCCTTGCTGGCGTGGTAGCTCTTGCGGAGTTGCTCGATGAGGTCTGGCATCGGCAACCGCTTTGCGGCGGTGTCTTCCGTCACTTCCTGCCAGTCTTCCGCTTCCTCGACTTCCTCCGGCTGCTCGTAGAGGTCTATTTTGTTGAAAACGATGACCGTCGGCTTGTCGGCCGCGCCGATCTCGGCCAGCGTGGTGCTGACGACTTCCATCTGTTCCTCAAAACCCGGATGCGAAATATCTACGACGTGCACCAGAATATCGGCCTCGCGCACCTCATCGAGTGTGGACTTGAATGATTCGATCAGCGTCGTAGGTAGTTTGCGTATAAAGCCCACCGTGTCCGTGAGCAGATAGGGAATATTACCCACCGATACCTTCCGCACCGTCGAGTCCACGGTGGCGAATAGTTTATTTTCGGCGAACACGTCGGCTTTGGCCAGGCGGCGCATCAGCGTGGACTTGCCCACATTGGTGTATCCCACGAGTGCGACGCGCACCAGGCGGTCGCGATCCTTGCGGCGCGTGGTGCTTTGGCGGTCGATCTTGCGCAGTTTTTCTTTTAACAGAGAAATGCGGTCGTTAATAATCCGGCGGTCGGTTTCGAGTTCCTTTTCACCGGGGCCGCGCATACCCACGCCTCCCTTTTGCTTGCTTAGGTGGGTCCACATGTTGGTCAGGCGCGGGTACACATATTGGTACTGCGCCAGTTCGACCTGCGTTTTGGCCTGGGCGGTTTTGGCCCGCATCGCGAAGATGTCCAGAATCAGCAGACTGCGATCCAGTACTTTGATCTCGTGTTCCTCGAAGGCCGCTTCCAGGTTGCGCACCTGAGCGGGCGAAAGGTCGTCGTCAAAAATGACCATATCCACGGGTTCGGCTGCAATGAAGGTTTTGATTTCCTGCAACTTACCGCTTCCCACGTAGGTTCGTGATTCAGGCTTTTCCAGGTTTTGCGTGAAGGTGTGGGTAGTTTCTACGCCCAGCGTTGAAACCAGGAAAGCCAGTTCGTCGAGGTACTCCTTAGTTTGGGCCACGCTCTGCTTTTGGGGACTCACGGCCACCAGCACGGCGGTCTCCTGCTTTTTCTCGGTGGAGTTGGTTGCTCTTTTATCTATCAAGATTTTGGGTAGTTAGGTCTTGGGTTGATTTCTTACAAATGCCTGAATGCAAAAGCATTCGGCAAGCAGAAAATAACCGCTTCCAGAGTGGATTAGTTCTATCGATCCTTCTGCAAGTCGGACGCTGACTCATAGTTACTGATTACTGGAATCGGCTGACGACTCACTCTACCCTAATGTGAACGCTTTTGCCCAGATAAACTTCTTGGGGCAGATCCACGATGAACAACGTGCGGTTCTGCTGTTCATCCACGACGGTGCGGTAGTTATCACCTTGTGTTTTATAAATTCCGCTCACCGACAGCAATATGCGACTCAACTTTCGGGAAGGGTCAGCCAGGGTCAACTCGCTCATTCGGCCATTTTTCATTTTCAGCATAGCCATGCCGGGACTGTCCAGCCGAACATTTATTCCCTTCTCGATTTCCACAGTTCCGACCTGATAGAAAGCAAGTTGCGTGATACCCAGCTTACTCTGCCGCACGGCCTGCAAAGCCGGGGTGTTGGAAAGAATCTCGATCGAGCGATTGTTGCGGCTGGTTTCGTTCAGCTCCTGCTCCGACACGTCGGGAACCACAATGTACTGATAGGATCCCCCGTCCGGCCTTTTGCCGTGATCGAACCATAGCGTGAACACGTCTTCGCTAACCACCACATCGCTGATATTTTTCTCATCGGTAATGGCCGCCCAACTACCCGTTTCGGCTTGATTGGACAGGCTGACGGTAGTTGGTTCCGGGAAAACGTAGCCTATTTTGTCGTGGTGCACCCACTTCACTTCCGAAAGCGCCCGGTTGCCTTTTGGAGCACTTTGTCGGATGCCGTTCTGCATCATGCGTACGTCGCCTTGCATCAACACCTGATTCAGGGTAGTGGCTACCGCGAAATCCGTTTTTGCATGGATGTCAGCACCCAGGCAAACGTACTCCTTGTCAAAGAAGAACCAAGATTTTTTAGCTTCCAGCGGATCGTGAGGACTTTTGAAATCGAAAACCACAGCTCCGTACAGTCCGTCGGTTACTGCACCCACAAAATCGGTCAACCCGTCCTTTTGAATATCGTCGGGGCCGGGTAGTTGGGGCTTTTGCAAGATCGTGGTTCCCGAAATCTTTTGCCAGTCGTACACGGGCCAGATGTTGTGGTACTCATTGCCTTTCAGCATGAGGTAGTT
>NZ_JBGSXF010000649.1:0-26609 GCF_041751555.1 Persicitalea sp.
AGCAAAATGGAAGGGATTGAACAAAAGCTTACTGAGAAGTAGGTAATCCGAATATACCGATAACGCATAAGGGGCAGTTTCCAAACGGGAATTGCCCCTTATGCGTTGTTGATTATCTACCCGGCGATATGTGAATAGTAAGAAAATAGCCCGATATTTGCCCCCCGAAACGCGTGATGTAGCGTTTATCACACTACTCTTTACATGAATAACTTAGACTAAACCGGGAAAAGCATATTGATTACAGGAGGGACGGGCTCACTCGGTAAAGCACTTACCCAGAACATATTCCAGCGATGGCCTGGCGTCAAGCGATTGGTCGTTTATTCTCGCGACGAGCAGAAGCAGTTTCAGATGGCGCAGGAGTATCCAGAGGAACAATATGGGGCCATCCGGTTCTTCATCGGCGACGTTCGGGATTACGACCGCCTCAAACGCGCCTTCCAGGACATCGACTACGTGATCCACACCGCCGCCATGAAGCACGTGCACATTGCGGAGTACAATCCCGATGAGTGCGTAAAGACCAACGTGGGCGGGGCCGAGAACGTTATCAAGGCCGCCCTCGAAATGGGTGTCAGTAGCGTGGTGGCGCTTTCCACCGACAAAGCCTGCGCCCCGATCAACCTTTACGGGGCCACCAAGCTCACTTCCGACAAACTGTTCGTGGCGGCCAATAATATCCGGGGCAAACGGCAAATCCGCTTTTCGGTGGTACGATACGGTAACGTGATGGGTTCCAACGGCTCGGTCATTCCTTTTTTCATGAAAAAGAAAAAAGAAGGCGTGCTGCCGATTACGGTCGAAAGCATGACCCGCTTCAATATCTCTTTGCAAGCGGGGGTCGATATGGTACTCTACGCTCTGGCCAACGCCTGGGGCGGCGAGATTTTTGTTCCTAAAATCCCCTCCTACCGCATTTTGGACGTGGCCGAGGCCATCGGTCCCGACTGTGAGCACCGCGTGATTGGCATCCGTCCCGGCGAGAAGATTCACGAGGAAATGATTACCTCTTCCGACTCCTTTTTCACTTACGACCTGGGCAAGTACTACGCCATTATTCCGCAGTCACCAGTGTGGAAAACCGAAGCTTTTGTAGAAGAAAACGGCGCAGTTCCTGTCGAGGAGGGCTTTTCCTACAATTCGGGTAACAACACGGAATGGGAGACGGTGGAAAGCTTGCGCGAGATGATAAAAGAACACGTCGATTCAGATTTCGAGGCATGAACCCCATTCCCTACGGACGCCAAAATATCACCGAAACCGATGTAGCGGCGGTAGTCGAGGCACTTCACGCCGACTACCTGACGCAAGGCCCGAGGATCGCCGAATTCGAGCGAAATTTTGCAGCTTATGTGGGAGCGGCCTACGCCGTTGCGGTTTCTAATGGCACAGCGGCCCTGCATCTATGCG
The DNA here is from genome assembly GCF_041751555.1 of Persicitalea sp. Classification (NCBI taxonomy): domain Bacteria; kingdom Pseudomonadati; phylum Bacteroidota; class Cytophagia; order Cytophagales; family Spirosomataceae; genus Persicitalea; species Persicitalea sp. The sequence continues at coordinate 1,414 of NZ_JBGSXF010000649.1, forward strand.
CCCTGGCCCTCGACGTCGCACCGGGAGACAAGGTCATCACTACCCCCATCACATTTGCCGCGAGCGCTAACTGTGTCCGGTACTGCGGCGGCGAGGTCGTTTTTGCCGATATTGACCCCGACACCTTTCTTCTCGATCTGGAATCCGTACGGCGTTTGCTGGAAGTATCTCCGAGGGGAACTTACCAAGGCATCGTTCCCGTTGACTTTGCGGGCCGGGCGGTCGATCTGGAAGCCTTCCGGCAATTGGCCGATGAGTACAGCCTTTGGCTGATCGAGGATTCCTGCCACGCGCCCGGTGGCTATTTTGTGGATAGCCTGGGGCAAAAGCAATCCTGCGGCAATGGACGATTTGCCGATTTGGCCATTTTTTCTTTCCATCCCGTTAAGCACATCGCCTGTGGCGAAGGCGGCATGATTACCACCAACAGCGAGACTCTCTACCAAAAATTACTTACCCTGCGTACCCACGGCATCACCCGCAACACCGACATCTACGAAAACTCCCTCGAGTTTGCAGCGGGGGACGCGACCGCTGATGCCTACCCCGGTTGGTACATGGAGATGCAAATCCTGGGCTTCAACTACCGCCTGACCGATTTTCAGGCCGCGCTGGGCATTTCTCAGTTGACGCGGGCCGAAGAAGGTTTGGCGACGCGACGCGATATTGCCCAAAAATACGCGGAAGCCTTTACCGGACAGGCGTTTATCAAAGGACAATCGGGGGTAGTAGAAGGCCACGCTTACCATTTGTACGTAGTCGAGGTGGAAAACAGACTTGGTCTTTACAATTTTTTAAAAGAAAACAATGTTTTCGCCCAAATCCATTACATCCCCTGCCACCTGATGCCCTACTACCGTCAGTTGGGCTGGCGGGAGGGCGATATGCCCCGAGCGGAGCAATATTACAGGCAGTGCCTGAGTTTGCCCATGTACCCCACGCTCTCCGACGAGGAGCAGGCGTACGTGATTCAAAAAGTTTTAGAATTTTATAAAAAATAGCATGGAAAACCTGATTAGATGCACTAAGTGCGTCCTACCCGAAACCCACGAAACGATCATGTTCGACGACGCGGGGGCCTGCAACATTTGCCGAAACGTCGAATACAAGCAAACCCAGATCAACTGGGACGAAAAAAAGCTGGAATTTGACGAGTTGATCGAAGATTACCGGGGCAAGGGCGACTATGACTGCCTCGTCCCGTTCAGCGGCGGCAAGGACTCCGTCTGGACGTTGTACTATCTGGTGAAGGTTTGTAAGTTAAAACCCCTGGTGGTCCGCTTCGATCACGGCTTTCTGCGGCCAAATCTGGATGAAAACACCAAGCGAATCCAGCGCGAACTAGGCGTGGACTTCCACCACTTCACTCCGAACTGGAAGGTGGCGCAGAAACTGATGCTGCAAAGCTTCCTGGAGAAGGGCGATTTCTGTTGGCACTGCCACACAGGCATTTTCAGCTATCCGATGTGGGTGGCTATCCGTTACAACATTCCGCTGATTGTCTGGGGTGAGCCTTCTTCGGAATACACGGCCTACTACGACTACGAGCAAGAGGAAGAAGTGGACGAGAAGCGCTTCAACCGCTACGTCAACCTGGGCATCAACGCCGAGGACATGTACTACCGCCTCAACGGCCTGGTGGACAAGCGCGATCTGCTTCCCTACTCCTACCCGCCGCTGTCCGAGCTGCGGCGCATCAAGTACCGCTCGATTTGTCTGGGTTCCTACATTCCCTGGGACGTGAAAAAGCAGGTCGAAATCATCAAAGATGAATTGGGCTGGCAGGGCGATACCGTCGAAAATGTCCCCGAGCAATACGATTACGAGAAAATCGAGTGTTACATGCAGGGTGTCCGCGACTACATCAAGTACATCAAGCGCGGCTACACCCGGCCTTCGCACCTGGCTTCCATCGACATCCGCAACAGCCGCCTGAGCCGCGACGAGGGCATGGACCTCGTCGAGGAGTACGAAGGCAAGCGTCCACCAAGCCTGGATTTGTTCCTGGATTTTGTTGGTTTGAGCGAGGAAGAATTTTTGCAAATCGCCAAATCGCACATGGTTTCGCCGCACGTCCACGACCAGGATGCGATTCAAGATGGCAAAAAACTCCATGACTTCGACGAGTGGTCGAGGGACGGCGCGATGGATCGGGCCGATACCTTGAAGCAGTTAGAAAACTGGCACAAGCGGAAAATGACCGTATGATCGGAATTGTCGATTACGGCATGGGCAACCTGCTTTCGGTGAAAAACATCCTCGACTATCTGGGCGAGGACAATTTCGTCTGCCACGATCCTGGCGATTTGGCCAGAGCCGACCGCATTATCTTGCCCGGCATCGGCGGCTTTCCCGACTGCGTCCGGGCCTTGCACGAGAATGGATTCGTAGCCGCCCTCAATGAGGCGGTGCTGACTCAAAAAAAACCGATCATGGGCATTTGCCTGGGTATGCAGGTGATGGCCCGTTGCGGCCATGAGTTTGAAAAAGTGGCGGGGCTGGGCTGGTTCGACGCTGAGGTGGTCAACATCAACACGGTGAACGACCGCATCAAGATACCCAACGTGGGCTGGGAGGAGATTCAACTGAATAAGAACAGTCCGCTTTTCAAGCGGCTACCAGCGAAGTCCGACTTTTACCTGGTCCATTCTTTTTTTATGAAATTCGATGACGACAACGCCCCGGAAATCGACGCCAGCTACGAAGTGGAGGGCGTGAAGATCACGGCGGCTGTCCGCAAGGGCAATATCTTCGCCACGCAGTTTCATCCCGAGAAAAGCTCCGACCTGGGCATGACGATCATGGAAAATTTCATCGACTGGCAACCCGCAATCTGAGTGGCAAAAAGAAGGATCATCCCAAAGTTGCAGTTCCTCGGGTCACGAAACGATCCCGACGATTTCGTGCTGGTCACGACGGTCAATTTTGAGAAAATTGTCGAGATGGGCAATCCCATTTCTCAGGCTAAGATTTTTCAGGCCCAAATGGCCGACGAACTGATTTTTATCGACCTGTCGGTTTATAAAGGCGAATACCAGCGCGCGGCCTCACTTGAAATTCTGGACAAAGCCGCCCGTAATATCTTCTTGCCGCTAACGATTGGCGGCGGCGTGGGCTCGGTTGAGGACATTCGTACCTTCCTGAATCACGGCGCGGATAAAGTGGCCATCAACACCAAAATCATCGAGAACCCCGACCTGCTGCGCAAAGCTTCGCTCAAATTCGGTGCTTCTACGGTCGTCGCCAGCATCGACTACCGGGTGGAGCTAGATGGGAACCGATACGTTTATTCCCAGGCCGGACAAGCCAAGCAGTCCTTCTCGCCGCTGGAATGGGCGCAGGAATGTGAGAAACTGGGGGCGGGTGAAATCCTGCTAACCTGCATCAATAATGACGGACTGCGGGAAGGGCTGGACATTCCGACGATCAGGGAAGTTTCCGACGCGGTCAACATTCCCGTCATCGCGGCGGGCGGTTGCGGCTTGGCCCGCCATTTCTCTGAGGGTTTCACCGAAGGAAACGCCGACGCGGTCAGCGCCGGAACCTTCTTTTGCTTTCAGGATCAGAACATTATGCAAACCCGCTCGCACGTACACAACGCGGGCGTCAATGTGCGAATCAGAACTTAGCCGAAATGAAAAACACTTATTTTCTGGAAGGCGATATCATCTATCTGCGGGAAGTCCGGCTGAGCGACGTCAATGAAAATTATTACGCCTGGCTGAACGACTCTAGCGTCAACCAGTACCTGGAAACCAGGTTCTTCCCGCGCTCCCTGGAGAATACCGAGCAGTACGTCAAAAGCATGGATGGTAACAGCAATGAAATATTTTTTGCCATTTGCACGAAAGCGGACGACAAGCATATCGGCAACATTAAGCTTGGCCCCATCAACTGGATTCATCAGTACGCCGACATCGGTTTATTGATCGGCGACAAGGACTATTGGGGCAAAGGGCTGGCTACCGAAGCCATTCGGCTCGCCACAAAGTTTGGTTTCAGCACGCTCAATCTACACAAACTAAAAGCGGGCTGTTACGCTGATAATGTTGGCTCCAAGAAAGCTTTTTTGAAAGCAGGATTCATCGTCGAGGGTACTTTGCGGCAGCAGTTTTTCAGCAACGGGGCCTACCAGGACGCTTATCAATTTGGGATACTAAGGGATGAATTCAACGCGCAGTAAAATCATTCTGGGTACGGTTCAGTTTGGGCTGGATTACGGCATCAACAACTCGCAAGGGCGACCCGATCCGCAGCGCGTTTTCGATATTCTGGATCTTGCTTTTGCCCAAGGCGTTCGTATCCTGGATTCGGCGGATGCTTACGGCAACGCCCCCGAAATCATTGGCCGCTACCACCAATCTCAAGCGGAGAAATTCGATATTATTACCAAGTTTAAGTCCGGCCCTCATTTTGAGGCGGAAGAATGGCTGAGTCAGCAACTGGGTAAATTCGGGGTTCAGCGGTTATACGCCGCCATGTTTCATGATTTTCAGGATTATCAGGCTAACCGATCGGTTATTTCTGACTTTGAAAAACTTGTGCAAGATGGGTCGATTGGCAAGATCGGAGTATCCATTTACACCAATCATCAATTGGCGGAAGCCATCGCAGACCCCAGCATTTCCCTAATTCAACTGCCCTACAATCTGCTCGACAACCATTCTCAGCGGGGCGAACTACTGGCGAAAGCCAAAGCTGCGGGCAAGGAGGTTCACGTGCGTTCGGTTTTTTTGCAAGGACTTTTCTTTGTGGCTACAGAAGATATTCCTGAAAAATTAGTCCCCCTGAAACCTGAACTTGAAGCACTGGGCCAGCTTGCTTCCCGGTTCGGTGTTCCGTTGGAAAGCATGGCTCTCAACTACGCCGTAATCAACCCCCACATCGACCACGTGTTGATTGGCGTCGATACTCCGGAGCAATTGCAAGCCAATCTCAGCAGTCTTGCCCAGACTTTGCCGCCAGAGTTGATCGAGACTCTTGACCGTATCAAAGTGAAAGACGTAGCTTTGCTCAACCCTACGAATTGGAAATGAAAACACTCGCTATCATCCAGGCCCGGATGACATCCACCCGACTGCCGGGAAAAATCCTGATGAAAATCGGCGGACAATCCCTGCTGGAAATCAACCTGCGCCGGATTGCCAAAGCTGATAACATTGATAAAATCGTAGTGGCTACGACCAATCTGCCTTCGGATGACAAAACCGCCGAACTGGTGGAATCGCTGGGCTTTGCAGTCTTTCGTGGTGATGAGAACGACGTTCTCGACCGCTTCTATCAAGCCGCATCGCAGCAGTCAGAGCAGCAGTCAGAGCAGCCAAAATACATCGTCCGACTTACCGCAGATTGTCCTTTGATCGACGCCGAATTGATCGATAAAATAATACGGCACACTCTCGATCATGAACTGGACTACTGCTCCAACACCCTCGACCCGCACTACCCCGACGGGCAGGACGCCGAGGTCTTCAAATTTTCTGCTTTGCAGCAAGCCTGGCAGGAGGCCAAACTACCTTCGGAGCGTGAACACGTCACGCCTTATATCTGGAGCAATTCCACGTTTAAAGGAGGTACTTTGTTTAAATCAGATAACTACGCCGAAAGCGGAAAGAACTACGGCCACCTCCGTATGACCGTGGACGAGCGAGCTGACTACGAACTCATTTCAGCTTTAATAAGTAAACTCGGAACCGACCGTAGTTGGCAGGAATACGCCGACTGTATGGAACAACACATCGAGATCAAAGGCATCAACCACGACATAGCCCGCAACGAAGGCTTCACCAAATCCCTGCAAGCAGACTGACTATGAGAACGGGACAAGATTTATATAAAAAAGCTAAGACGCTCATTCCCGGCGGCACGATGCTGCTTTCCAAGCGGCCCGAAATGTTCCTGCCCGACAACTGGCCTTCCTATTATTCTAAATCAAAGGGCTGCACGGTCTGGGATCTGGACGGCAACGAGTACCTCGACCTGTCGATTATGGGCATTGGCACCAATGTGCTGGGCTATGCCCACGACGAGGTGGACGCCGCCGTGATGGATACTATCCGCAAGGGTAATATGACCACGTTCAACTGCCCCGAGGAAGTGGAACTGGCCGAGCGGCTGGTGCAGATCAACCCCTGGGCCGACATGGTGCGCTTCGCCCGCAGCGGCGGCGAGGCCAACGCCATCGCCATCCGCATTGCCCGCGCTGCCGCTGGTAAAGACAAAGTCGCCATCTGCGGCTACCACGGCTGGCACGACTGGTACTTGTCGGCTAATCTCAGCACCAACGAGAGCCTTTCGGGCCACCTGCTGCCGGGTCTCGATCCCGTCGGCGTCCCGCAGGATTTGGCGGGGACGGTGTTTCCTTTCAACTACAACGATTTTGAGGAATTGGAGAAGTTGGTGAATGATCAGGGAATCGGTGTCATCAAGATGGAAGTTTCCCGCAATAAAGGGCCAGAAAATAACTTTCTGCAAAAAGTACGCGATCTGGCTACCCGCAAGAACATCGTACTGGTCTTCGATGAGTGTACCTCCGGCTTCCGGCAAACCTTCGGGGGGTTGCACCAGCTTTACGGGGTAGAGCCGGATATGGCCATGTACGGCAAAACGCTCGGCAACGGCTACGCCATCACGGCGGTAGTCGGCAAACGGGCCGTTATGGAAGCGGCCCAGAAGACATTCATCAGCAGTACCTTCTGGACCGAGCGTATTGGCCCGACGGCCGCATTGAAAACTTTGGAAGTGATGGAGCGGGAGAAATCCTGGGAGTACATTACCGAAACGGGCCGCCGTATCGCCGCCCGCTGGCAGGAAATGGCCGCACACCACGGTCTGAAAATAAGTACGGCCGGACTGCCTGCCCTCATCTCTTTCAGCTTTACATCCGATGATCATTTAAAGTACAAAACCCTGATCACCCAGGAGATGCTTAAGCGCGGCTTTCTGGCCAGTAACAGCGTTTATGTGAGCACGGCGCATACAGGGCCAGTGCTGGACAGGTACTTTGAGGAACTGGAAACTGTATTTGGAGTCGTAGCCGACTGTGAGAGAGGCAAAACTAACATCGCCGACCTGCTGGAAGGCCCCGTCTGCCATGCGGGCTTCAAGCGGCTGAACTGAAACGAGTAGCAACCATTGAAAACCGTTTATTTTCGCGCCGACGGCAATTCCAAAATCGGGCTGGGTCATGTCACCCGTTGCCTGGCCTTGGCAGATATGCTGACGGGGTACTTTCAAGGTGCTTTTCTGGTGCAGAACCCGACGGATGAACTGGCGGCACAGATTCGTGAACACCATACGTTAATTTCTCTGCCAGAAACCAGCGATTATTTAGCGGAAGCGAGAGAAGTTTCCCAAAAGTATCTTTCAGCGGATAACACAGTGGTGCTGGATGGCTACGAATTTCGCACCGAGTACCAACGCATTATTCAATCCTCGGGCACCAAACTGGTATGCATCGACGATCTGTACGCCTGGCACTTTGTGGCTGACGCGGTCATTAACCAGGCAGGCGGGATTGAGGCAACGGAATACAGCCGCGAGTCCTACACTAAACTCTATTTGGGGCCTGCTTACGCCCTACTGCGTCAACCCTTTCTGGCGGCGGCGCGACGACGGCTGCCCCTGACCGACCGCGACGGCCTTTTTGTGTGCTTTGGCGGGGCCGATCCTGAGAACTTGACCAGTCGTGTGGTCAAAGCGGCGGTAAAAGCAAACTGGACGGGTAAAATAATTGCCGTCACGGGAAGCGCCTCCGCGCGGGGCAAAGAACTAGCTTCCCTGCGGCAGACCGTACCTGCGCTGGAAGTACATAGCAGTGTGGACGCTGCGAAGATGGTGTCGCTCATGCAGCAGTGTGTCGTTGCCGTTGCCCCGGCCAGCGGAATCTCTTATGAGATTTCCTCCGTGGGAATGTATTTCATTACCGGACACTACGTCGATAACCAAAAGTACCTCTACCGTTTTTTAGTAGAGAATAATCTCGCTTTGGGAGCAGACGTATTTCAGGAAGAAAAGTTGATTGAATTGTTGTCAGAGGATCGTTGGTCTGAACCCGGAATTTTTGAGAAGCAGGAAAAATGGTTTGCCGGAAATTCTTTCCGACATTTGCGAGGCGTTTTTATCCGACTTGCGCTACAGGTCAGGCGGGCCACGATTGGAGATATGCGAACCTACTTCGATTGGGCCAACGAGTTGGAGACGAGAAAAAACTCCCTCAACCAATCGCCCATCTCTTGGTCTCGGCACCGGGCGTGGTTCACGGATCGGATCGCTGATCCGGGATTCGCCTTTTACCTGTTCTGCCTGAACGATATCTCGGTGGGGCAGGTACGCTTCGGTTTGGTTGGCGGCGAGGCCACGGTTAGCTACTCGGTCGATGCGCGGTACCGGGGACTGGGCTTGGGACGGGAAATGCTCTCGCAAGCCGTTGCGCGATTGGTCGAAGAAACTGACGCTGTTAATGTAAAGGGAGTCGTGAAGGACGATAACCCAGCTTCTTTGGCAACCTTTGAAAAGATCGGGTTCCGGCCTGTGCATTCGGCGAATGGCATCACCGAATTTGAATTGACGCTTTGAAATATATGAAAGACAATTCCATACAAATCAAAAATACAGTCATCGGCGCGGCGGAAAAGCCCTTCGTAATCGCTGAGATGTCTGGCAACCATAATCAGTCACTCGACCGTGCCTTGGCCATTGTCAAGGCTGCCGCCGACAGCGGTGCCCACGCCATCAAGCTACAAACATACACCGCCGATACGATGACTGTGCGGGGTGCACTCACCATCACCGATCCTAACTCGCTCTGGTATGGTCGTGAGCTTTATGACTTGTACAAAGAGGCTTATACGCCCTGGGAGTGGCACCAACCGATTTTTGAGTTAGCCGAGCAACTGGGAATAGTGTGTTTTTCCAGTCCCTTCGACGAATCGGCAGTCGATCTACTGGAAGAATTAGGTGCACCATTGTACAAAATTGCCTCTTTCGAGAATACCCACCATCCATTACTGAAAAAAGTGGCCCGCACAGGAAAACCCGTTATCATGTCCACGGGCGTATCGTCGATCGCGGACATTGTCGAGTCGGTGCAGGTACTTCGCGACAATGGTTGCACAGAATTGGTACTCTTGAAATGCACCAGTACTTACCCGGCTACCCCAGAAAACACCAACCTCAATACTATCAAGGTCTTGCAGGAAATATTTCCTGACTGTATCATCGGCCTGTCCGACCATTCTATGGGCGTGGGAGTAGCCGTGGCTGCCGTGGCTCTGGGGGCGCGGGTAGTTGAGAAGCATTTCACGCTCAGCCGCGCCGAGGGCGGCGTGGACAGCGCCTTCTCACTCGAACCCTCCGAGTTGAAGAGCCTGGTAAACGAGACGGAACGGGCGTTTCTGGCGATGGGAGGAGTGCAACTGAATGTGCAGGAGGCTGAACAGAAAAGCCTGCTCTTCAAACGCTCCATTTATGTAGTGGAAGATATTGAGGAGGGGGAAGTCTTCACTGAGAAGAATATCCGGGTTATTAGGCCAGGGGATGGTATGCATCCTAAGCATTACGAGGGTTTATTGGGGAAGCCATCGAAACAGCCCTATCAAAAAGGGACACCGTTGGCTATATGAGGTAAAGAATTTGTCCCGATGCAAGTAGTCAACGGTACAGTTGAACATCAAATACAATAAGTCGCCTATCCGAGGGCTTAAAGTTCAGCGTTACGATATTTACAGGTCAATTTTGTTACAATAGTTCTTCTCACAAATTCCGCAGGATCAAAAGTTTGCAAATTCCAATAAATGGGCAGAATCATTCGGCTAAAGAAAAGCTATTGTCCGGATTCGTGATTTTGGAAATACATTCATGAAATTTAGTACTTCGGGAGGAGCGTCTTTATTCAACATCGCTGTTCGTGGCTTAACGATAGTCAGTAAGTTCATCCTGATTATGTACATGGCTCGGGTGTTACCCACGAAAGATTTAGGGATTTACGGCCTGTTCGTCTCTACGGTAACCTATTCCCTCTATTTAGTGGGCATGGACTACTACAACTACGTTGTCAGAGAACTTCTCATGCTTCCCGAAAGCGAATGGGCCTGGCTTATCCGGGATCAGTTCGTCTTTTACCTCATCACCTACTCGATTATTTTTCCGTTACTCTTGCTAATCTTCTGGGGTGACCTTCTCCCCTGGAATTTGATCGGCTGGTTTTTCGCTATACTGGTCTTTGAACATCTCTCTCAGGAAATATACCGCATCCTAATTGCCTTACATCGTCCGGTGTTAGCTAATCTGCTTTCTTTCTTTCGACTGGGAGCTTGGGTTTACGCGGTGATGGCGGTATATTTGTTTACCTCATTTCCCAAAAGCCTGGAAGTTATCTGGGCGGGTTGGTTGTTAGGTGGTGGAACGTGTATCCTCATTGGAGGCATTGCTCTTAAAAGAGCCGTCGATTGGACAGCCATTCGTAGTAAGCCCATCAATTGGTTGGCCATGTGGAAAGGTTATCGCACCGCAACCCAATATTTAGTGGCTACCATTTCGTTACAGGCTATTTACACCGCCGATCGCTACATTCTTAAAGCCTTTACTTCCGTTGCCGAAGTAGGCGTGTACTCCTTCTTTATGAGTATATCGATGAGCATCCAATCATTTTTGGACGCCGGAGTAATGATCTTTAGTGCGCCTGGTGTAATTAAGTCTTATCAATCCGGCGACATGGTAGAATACAGAAAACAGAAGAAGAAAATGAGAAATTCTGTTTTGATGTGGCTTCTCATCTTATCCTTGGGCGTGATAGTAATCATCAGTCCATTACTCAGGTACATCGGGAAAGAGGAGTTCCTCCTCAATCTGAACAGTTTTTACTGGCTGGTGGCGGCTACCTGTCTGATGGCCCTCAGCAATCTTCCTCATTACAGTCTTTACGCCCGACGCAAGGATCGGGGACTCGTCAGAATATCCGTAGCCAGTACGGTTATCTTTGTACTAGCCGCTTTCCTTTTCACACCGATTTGGGGTATGGCCGGACTTGCCGCTTCCCTTACTTTTGCGATGGGTTTGCTATTCGTGATGAAATACGCCTATTTGAGGCACATCGATACCTAACCAAATGTATGTTGTTATGTACTTCAATTTTAAAAAATTGCTTAGTAGAGCTACCCAAGATAGAACTGTTTTATGGCCAGTCCACTTGGCCACGCTGCTTTTGTTCGTACTTCCCGGAAATGCTCAGAACGTAGGAATCAATAGCTCAGGAGCTGCGCCCCACCCCTCTGCGGCTTTCGACATTGTCTCTACTACGAAGGGGCTGTTGATTCCAAGAGTGGCTTTAGTTTCGCTAAACTCTAGCGTTCCCGTCACCAGCCCTGCGCCTTCCCTTCTGGTGTACAACACCGCCACTTCGGGTAGTTCTCCCAACCAAGTGACGCCGGGCTATTATTACTGGGAGGCTGGAGGTTGGAAGCGGCTAAGCGATAGTCCCGGAGCTGCTGCAATTTCCCTTGCTCAGTTCCGCAGCGGGGCCGCCAAGAGTATCAATGCTTTCGTGCTTACTGATTCAGATAGGGCGGGGCTTTTTGTTTTCTCGAGTACCTCGTCGATGCCCGATGATTCGGCACTAGTACTGATTGACCAGGGACGGAGGTTCCTGCGTCTCTACGAAGGGGGCGTTCAACCAGAGTGGTTTGGAGCGGCAGGAAATAATAGCAGTGACGATACGAATGCGTTCAGGAAAGCATTGAGACACCTGCACGTGCAGGCTGATGGCATCTATCGGTTGACCGACGACCTTGTGCTGCCCAAAGGAGGCGCATTGACTGGACAGGGTACTCTGAACTTTGACTTTACATCGCTCAAAAACGGGCTGGTCATGGCGGATGATTCCAAGCTGGACGGCCTGACGATAAATATGCTTAGTACTGTTTCAGGAGGTGCCGATCAGAACAACACCTGCATCCAACTGGGTAAAAAAATAAGGAGCGAGTTTGTTAGCAACGTATCGGTCAAGAATGTTACGCTTTCCAGTAACAAACCAGCAGGTTGCCGCGTGTCGGTCAACGGCGGCAGCAATCACATCGTGATGGATCGGGTTCGCATTCTGGGCAAAGGGGGAACAGGCACCGGAATCTGCATTGAGTGGGGAATGATCGATGACACGCCGCAAGAGGGAATTGTACAACCCAATAACATAGATATCACGAATGTAATCATATCTGGTTTGGCGGGCTCCACTACCGATCCCGGCAATGCTGGCTTTTTTCTTTCCGGGGTACATGATGTCAGGCTCTCCAATATTTATACTGACAGTACAGCGTTCGCTGCGATTCGTATTTTCCCTGGTGACTATGGCTCGTACTACTCTTCGCCCGAAGAAAAACTCAAGGCCAACACAGGGATAGTGCTCGATAATATTTCTAGCTATAACTGTAAAAGGCACGCCCTCAGCATTACGGGTGTTGCTCCGCTGGCACCGGGGTCTCCCCGTTATTCAATTCCTCTGCTATGCACAAATAGTTTGTTCAGCAACATAGGCGGTGGTACTGTAGCAGGTATTTCTTTCGATAATGTTAGAGATTGCCGGATCGAAAACAGCATCATTACGGGCTTTTACATAAATAGTTATTGTCAGGATGGGGCATACAACATAAATTTCCGGAACGTAACGCACCGCAACTCGATTTGGCACGGTGCCTACCTTGAGGGGGGCACACCGCCTGAGGACATCAGGTACACCGAGTGTTATTTTGAGAACTGCGGCACGGGCACGGCTGGCGGGGCGGGCATTTTTGTCGCCAATGCCCGCCGGCCCTACATTCAAAACTGCCTTTTCGGCAATATTGGCACCGAAGATATGCGCTATGGCGTATTAATCAACTCTCAAAACAATCCCGTAGCGGCCAGCCTGAGCGACAACTACGTGCGGAATCTGCGAACGGGTGGCATCGGGTACAGTTTAGGTAATCCGTCGGATACGGGGCTGGTGTACAAAATGTTCGGCAATAGAGTTAAACCGGGTCTGACATTTCGGAATGGTTCGACCAACATAACGATCGACCAAAATTAAACAGGAGTGTCAACAGACTGCGTGGCAGTGCACTATCGATTCGCAGCCACCCCATGTAAGCATGACGTCAAAAATGAAATTTCTGATACTAATAAATAGTGCGCCCGACTATCAGCCGTTCTTTTGTGATATAGGGAATCGATTACTAGCCGAGGGGCACGAAGTAGTTTATGCTATAGAGAGTAAGTTGGGAGATTTTGAATACCTGGAACATAAGGTGAGTACTCCTTACGTGTTCTCGGAGTACCTCCTGAAAAACCCCGGAACGCCTGAACTACCCAAAGCCTACCGAGAACTGAACGTCTGGGAAACCATGTTCTCAGATTTTGACCGGAACGAGAATTTCGACGTCAACCGCTCCCGGACTGCGGAATGGTACACCAGGATCACCAACAGCCTGTTCTGTTTTTTCGAGAAAATACAGGTGGAGAATGGGATCGATCTGGTGATTTATGAAAACGTCTCGAATAGTTTCTCCCACGTGGCCTTTGAGGTATTCAAGGCGCACGGTGTACCCTACCTGGGATGGGCATCGAGCCGTTTTCCCGGCCGATACGAGAGCAATATGACGGTTCGCAGTCTCAGTGAGGTCGTTTCTGCGATTTATGATAAGCTTGTTGACGGGCGGTTTGTTCCCAGCCGGGAAACTATGGAATGGGTGACCCGATACTACGAGAATTTCATGGAGGTTCCGCCGGATTATATGGTCAATAACCCGCTCAACCTTCAGAACCCCTTTACCATGTACCTGAAGTCGACGAAGCTGAGAACCGTTTATCGTCGATTCCGTTATGTCCTTTCTGAACCATCAGATACCTATCCGTATCACCTTGGTAATCCGCTTGTTTTCTCCTACAAGCAGTTCACCAGAAGTTTGACTCGTTTTTTTAAGACCAAATTGATTGGCAAGCACTTCAAAAAGCCTGACTTTTCGGTACCCTACATATTGTATCCGCTGCATTTTCATCCTGAAAGTTCTACATCAGTTTGGGCAAAAAACTATGTGGACGAGTACACCGTTATCAAAAATATCGCCTTTAATATGCCCGCTGGCCACCTTTTGTACCTTAAGGATCACAAAAGTGCTTTTGGGTACCCTAGCCTGGATTTTTATCGCTCTATTTCTGCCCTTCCGAACGTCGTACTGCTCCGTCCCGATACACCCACGAAATTGCTAATCGAGAAATCGAGAGCAGTCATCACCATTACGGGAACCGTTGGGTTCGAGTCCCTGGTACTTGGAAAGCGCGTGATCGTGTTGGGAAGTATATTCTATGACTTTCATCCCCGATGCCGCAAAATGACGCACTGGGATGAGCTATTCGATTTGCTTTCCGAGGCGGTAAACGACTCGTCCGAAAGTCCGTTAAGTGAAAGAATGAATCTGATCGTGGCCTATTACGAGGCCACCCGACCCGGCCGCTTGTTGATCGGCGGCGAGAATACGGCTGAATTGATGGCCAGTTTGGCGCTGGAAGCGATCGAAGTCGGGGAAGCGCATAAACTGGTGCAATCGTGAAAAAAGGGGTTCTGAATCATCGAAGTACTACGGACGAAGTAGGCCTGTTAGGGCATTTGCTGTTGTTGACTATCATCACTTCTATTCATGTGGTAGTCGTGGCTTACAATGGCAGTACTCTCTATGATTCAGTATTTTCATTGATATGCATTCTGTGGGCCATGTGGGCTGTGCTGAGCCGGGATACCAGTTTTTTTCTGCTCTTTTTTTTGATCATTAATTCGATTTTCATGGTGACGATATCCTGTGTGGTTATCGAAGGCGGTGCCTACATGATTGAGTTATTTGAAAGTGGCTATTTGACGGGTGCTACCACCCGTTACGCGTTTTTCTCCTTATTGTTTTTACTGTCGGCCTATTTAATTTATAATTCACTGAGGGGAAGCAGATTGCAATTTAACTTCGATGCGGAATTTTCTAACAGCAAAGGTATTATGCTGTTGTTTTATGGGGTATTTGGCGTAATTCTTCTTTTCTTGTTTGGTGGATTAGTGGTATATGGCTCCCCCCTCCTCAACGGAGTTGATCGTACCAGATATTGGGGACAGATCGCCCCTCCGGGAACTCGTTATTTTAACTCTCTGCTTCCCCAGTTAAATTTTATTAGTGGTATTTTCTATACCCAGTTGACCGAAAAGAAATTACGCCGCACTGTTGTTGGTTTTTTTGTCCTGTGCATTACTGTTCAGCTTTTGCAGGGGGAAAAATTCTCCGGCCTATTATTGACTATCTTTTTTTTCTACCTTCCTACCAAGTTTCTTGAATTTCGTTATAAAAACATCAGGATCACATTTTTCCTGGTCCTGAAAGTACTTGGGGCAGGCCTCGCTGCCCTTATAAGTATCTTCGTGAACTACACCCTGCAATATGGCAGTCCCCTGTCAGGACTCATTATGATTGCCAATCGCATTGGTCTTCAGGGGCAGGTATGGTGGGCTGCCGACCGGTTGATTACTAACTCAACCCTCAATAGCGAATACTTCATCCATCATGTCATGGGATTCGGGGCCGAGGAAACCACTCGGGGACTTAACTACCTTATGTTTTTCCTTGCACCACCTGAGGTTTCCTTTTCGTACTTCAATTCGGGCAGCGGATTCACGGCTGGTTTCCCAGCTATTTTGCTTTTGGGAACTGGCTATCTGTATGGAGTATTTGCGGTGATCATCTGCGGCTGCCTGATAGGGTTGGTACTGTATTTGTTTTCGATTGTCATGATCAGGAAAAAGATTCTTTTTGCCCTGCTTGCTCTTAAGTTGTTCTTCGCGACCAACCTTGCGTTCGAGATGGGCGATCTTCATCTTCTTTTTTCGGTTAAATATATTCTATTCATTGTCTTGTCCGTGGCGCTCTATTATATCACAATAGACCTTTTCAGCCTGAATGGGAAGCGGGTCAAAATATAGATTCTCAATATGCGTATTTTACATGTGATTGAGGGAGTGGATGTCAGATTGGGAGGGCTTTCTACGCTACTGGCTTCGATCACCTCGATGGAAAGAATTATCGGGATCGACAACGAAGTACTTTCTCTGGAATGCCCCGAAGAATACATCAATCAGACAATAGAATGTCCTCTGCGTCTGTTTCCGGCTTCGTTTCCCGCCCGATTGAGCAACTCAGATCAGGCTATCGAATGGTTGAGCACCCATATCCATGAGTACGATGCGGTGGTGATTAATAGCACTTGGAATTTGCTCAGCCAAAGGGCGGGTGCCGTAGCCAACAAAAAAGGGATTCCGTATGCTTTCTGGCCGCACAACTCATTGGATCCTTTTGACCTTGAGAAAAAAAAGCTTCTGAAATTACTGCTCGGGCCTTTGGTAATTCGCCAGTTCGTTTCCAATGCAGCCGCCATCTGTAGTTCCTCCAAACTTGAATCGGAACGGCTGCAGCTTTTTGGGGCTGAACTACCGAAGTACGTCCTCCCCTACCCAGTGAGATTCGATGGCGAAAAGGGCGACCGGATGTCGTTCAGGAAAAGGTACGGGCTATCCGATGGGCAATTCACTTTCCTTTTTCTATCCAGGGTAGATTACAAGAAAGGACTGGACCTGGCGATAGAAGCATTCGCCACTATCGCCGAAGAGTTCCCCCAGGCACGACTGATCGTGGCTGGCCCCGACACGAAGGGGTACTCCCAGAAAATCATCCGCCTGATTCGTACCCTGAATATGGAAGATCGGGTAAAGTTGATTGGTACCGTCGCCGGACAAGACAAAAGTGATGCTTTTGCCGGAGCAGACTGCTTTGTGCTCACCTCACTAAACGACAGTTTTGGCATTGCGCTGGTCGAGGCACTACAATCGGGACTTCCGGTCCTTATTTCCGACAATGTGTACATCTATGAAGATGTTGTGCGCATGAAGGGAGGATGGGTTTGTCAGAGCGAAGTCGAGAGTATAAAGGAGGCCATGAAGAAAATAATGGCAGATAAGGGGGGGTATCAGTTGAAGCTGAGGAACGCCCGGAAAGCCGGCCTATATTTCAGCGATCTGGATCGTCTGAAAAGCATTTACGGCGATTTTTATGACTTTTTACTGAATTCGGCATCGCAGTAGTATAAACCGCAGGGAAGTTCAACATCCCGGGCGATGTGCTACCTTTGCAGGTAGTACATCGCAGAAAGAGCAGAATATTTTTCAGAGTTAACTGACCCCAGGAAGGATCGAGAGCGTAGATGCTTTTTTTCATACCTACCAATAGCCCGCCTGTACATCTTACGAAGACTGGCCTAATCAACAATGAAAAATTCTTTACAACTACTTGTTCTTATATTGCTGCTTACGCAACTGGCGGTGGCACAAAAGGCCGGGCTGAGTACCTACGCCGAAGCGGGCGTCTATGTTTCGAGTAGCGACCGAATTCCGTTTTGGCTACGTGCCAACGAATGGGGGCGAGTGCCGGTAGAAGCTTCAATTGGCACGGCGCGGCTGGGCTTACACTACCAATCGCCTGTCACTTATGCAGATAGCGCTCACCGCAAGGCCCGGTTCAACTGGTCAGTCGGGGTGGAAGGGGTGGCGAATGCCGGAGCGAGGCCACAGGTTTTATTGGCAGAAAGCTATGGCAAAATGCAATGGCGGTGGACGGAAGACTTGGCAAATACCGGAGCCAAGTCACGAGTTTTACTGCCCGAAGCTTACGCCAAAATACGCTGGCGGTGGCTGGAATTAATGGCTGGGCGCGAGCGGCAGATAATCGGAATTGTGGATAGTACGCTGTCGTCAGGTTCTTACTCCTGGTCGGGCAATGCTCTGCCGATTCCTATGGTACGGTTCGGGCTACCTGACTACGTACCATTAGGCTTTCTGGGACGGTTGATTTCCATAAAGGGTACTTACGCGCACGGCTGGTTCAATGTGCCTTACATCGAAAGAGCGTATTTGCATCAAAAGACATTTCACACCCGATTCGGAAAGCCGGAAGGTAACGTTCACGTTCATCTCGGCCTCGTACACCAGGTGCAGTGGGGAGGGGAGGCAGAGTACCTGAAGATAGGCGACCTATCGATAAACGGAAAGTTGCCCACCGATTTTAGTAATTACCTGCGGGGCGTCGTGTTAGCCCAAATCTCCAGGGGTCTGAAAAACGACCTTATCAATTATTTTGATGGTTTTAATCGCGTTGGCAACCACTTGGGGCATATAGATATGGCGGTGGATTGGCGAATCAAGAACACAAAATTTCTGGTTTATCGGCAGCATCCGTTCGATGACGCCTCAAGCCTGCAATTCCAAAACTTGCCGGATGGTCTATATGGTCTTAGCTTGCGGCCGAACACAGAGGCAACGTCTGCTTTTGCCTTAAAGGGTTTGGTGCTGGAATATTTTTACACGCGTGACCAAACGCGCTATGTGCCGGGCAGCCGATTTAGCTCCGATGATAGCTACTTCAACCACGCCCAGTATCGAGAGGGCTGGTCGTACATGGAACGCGCGTTAGGCAACCCACTCCTACCGACCGTCCGTGAAGCAAAAAATGGATTTCCAGATGGGGATGGCTTTTTTCCTACCAACCGTACGGTCAGTTATTATGTTGGTTTGGAGGGTTTGATCGCCCAGAAAGTAAAGGTAATGGCCAAAGTATCGCAAGGACGCTACTTTCGACCGGGCGACAGGGAATATGATCCGCCAGTTCGGCAATTCTCATCTATGCTTGCCTTCGACGCGCCGCTGCTGCGCTGGGGCAATACGCGGATAAAGGCACAGATTGCCTACGATAAAGGGGGACTATATCCCGAGTCGCTGGGCGGGTACTTAGGAGTGAGGTCTAGTTTGGGCAAGAAGTAGAAATTCTAAATCGTTCGCTGGCAAAACAATATTATGAATCTAAATTGGACTTTATACAGGTTACTTTCACTGTTTTCAGACAAATCTTCCTATTCACAGCTACTCCGCTACAAACACATTTCGGTATCGTCGTTCCTGATCCTGAGAAAACTTCATGCCCTGGTGCCTGAGTTGAAAACGATAGTGGATGTGGGAGCCAACCAGGGGCAGTTTTGCATTGCCGCCCGCCACCGATTCCCCCAGGCTGCGATCCACTCTTACGAACCAGTACCCGATACTTTCAAAGTACTTTCTTCAAACGTAGGGAAAGCCGGGAATATACAACTGAACCAATTGGCCCTGGGGCACGAAGAAGGAGTTATCCCCTTTCACCAAAACAAATATTCGCACGTCAGTTCGATTCTGAAAGTCAGTTCCGAAAACGACCAATCGAAGTACAACATCGGCGTGGAAAAGGTCATCGAAGTACCCATAAGTACCCTCGACCGACAGTTCAATCACCAGAAATCGCAGGGGCCCGTACTGTTGAAACTAGACGTACAGGGATACGAAAAAAGCGTTCTCGAAGGAGGACCGGAATTTGTAAAACAGGTCGATTTCATCCTGATAGAGATGCCTTTTGTCCAGCTTTACGAAAATCAGCTATCCTTCACCGAGATTAACGATTATCTGAATTCAATAGGATTCACTTTGCGCCAACCGATGGATTTCAATTTGGGGAAGGGAAATCAGATTATAGAAATGGATGCCCTTTACCAGCGCACTCCCGGCCAGTAAAGCTTCGTCTGTTGGGACAACACGCCAATAGTACACCATGAAAAAAATACTGATTACCGGCGGTTCGGGATTCATTGGCACAAATCTGGTCGATTTTTATTCGGGCCGGGGTTTTGACGTTCTCAACGTCGATACTGACCCGCCCAGGGATGAACGACATCAAAAACTCTGGTGCAGGTGTGATATTTTAGATCGGCCGAAGTACCAAGAGACGCTGTTGAATTTTTCACCCGATGTTCTGTTTCATCTGGCAGCAAGAACCGACCTGGATGGTAATACGATTGAGGACTATCGGGCCAATACGGAAGGCGTTCAGAACACCATCGACGTGATAAAAAGTACCGATTCGATCAAGCGGGTAGTATTTGCTTCCAGCAGGATGGTGTGCCGGATCGACCATATTCCCAGCGACGAATTCGACTATTGTCCGCCCAACGCCTACGGAGTGAGCAAAGTGGCGGGTGAAAAACTCGTCAGGCGATCTGCTATCGAACGCCCCTGGATCATCGTTCGCCCTACCTCCATCTGGGGGCCCTGGTTCGATATTCCCTACAAATTGTTTTTCAATACGATAGCGAAGGGCAGCTACTTTCATCCCGGTGCCTTCGATCCCGATAAGTCCTTTGGTTACGTGGGTAATACCGTTTTCGAATTAGATCAAATTGTGAATGCTCCCGAGGACAGCATCGACGGAAAAACGATTTATTTGTGCGATTATCCAGCCATCAATGTCAAAAACTGGGCGAACCGCATCAATGCGGAGATGGGGAAGCCACCGATCAGAACCATCCCCTTCCCGCTGCTAAAAGCGGCGGCAAAGGCGGGCGACTTCATCAAGGGAGTTGGAGTGGATGGCTTTCCCATTACTTCTTTCAGATTGAATAACTTGATCACAGAAATGGTGTACGACACATCCGAGCTGGCCTCCATCTGCGGGCCGCTGCCCTATTCGATGGAAGAGGGCGTGGTGGAGACTGTTGCCCACATGAAGCAAACCAAAAGTATCTGAGCCTGCAGGAACCTGTGAGATTTCTCCTTTACAGCTATAATTTCTCTCCCGAAAAGACGGGTATCGGCAAATACAACGGCGAACTCGCCGACTGGTTGGCCAAGCAGGGACATAGCGTGGACGTTATCACCACCAATCCCTACTATCCCGAGTGGCGGGTTCATGGCGACTACCGCAGCCGTCAGTGGCGCACCGAGCGTCATGGCAATCTGACGGTTTACCGCTGCCCCATGTATATTCCGTCCGAGATGTCTGGCAAAAAGCGTTTGTTGAGCGACCTTTCTTTTCTCCTCTTCTCCGCATTTTTGTGGTTGAGGGTGTTCTTTAAGCGACGATACGATGTTGTGATCGGGGTATGTCCTTCACTTTTTGTAGGTTTCTATCCGGCTCTCTACAAGGCCATCAGAGGAGGCATCTTTGTCTACCATATTCAGGATATGCAATTGGACGCCGCCATACAACTTGGCTTGATAAAGAACAACCTTCTGATTCGCTTGTTAAGATGGGCTGAAGGCCAGTTTTTCCGCCAGGCCACCTTTGTTTCCAGCATCAGCTCGGGCATGAAGGCGAATATACTCGGTAAGGGGTTGAGTCAGGAAAAATACCTAATGTTGGAAAACTGGGTGGATACGGATTTTATCAAGCCTCTGTCGCAAGCAGAAACCGTTGAATTGAGAAAGGAACTCGGTTTATCTCCCACGGATCGTGTAATCCTATATTCAGGCAATATGGGTGAAAAACAGGGGTTGGAAATAATAGTCGAAGCCGCAGAGAAATTAACTAATCACTCCGATTGGAAATTTGTACTCTGCGGAGATGGGGCCAGGAAAGATCATATCGTAGCCCTCGCAAAGGGGCTTTCCAATGTCGTCTTTACTAACCTGATTGCCTACGAGCGTTTGCCGGAACTGCTTTCTTTGGCCGAAGTGCACTTGGTTCCGCAAAAGCGGGCGGCCGCCGACCTGGTGCTGCCTTCTAAAATGGGTGGCATTCTGGCGGCGGGCGGGTTGGCTATCGTTGCAGCAGATAAGGGTACTAGTCTGTTTGACCTGATCGACTCGCATGATTTGGGCATCTTGATCGAACCCGAAAACGTTCAGCAACTTGTGAATGCCATCGAACTCGGCTTATCCCAAAATAATGACGCGCTGAAGGTAAGAACCCGGCAGTATGCCCGGAAGTACCTAAACATAGATAATGTATTGAAAAAATTTGTAGAAAACGTGTCAGGTACCGAGTCCGGTCGATTCTGATCTACTGCTTTCATACGCCCTGTTTTCTTTTAAATTTTACTCTCTCGCCTTCCGGTCAGTAAATTTACGGCCTATTTTCGGGGTACTTCCTGATAAGAGTTGTACTTTTGGGGTAATAAACTCCCTCTTCCCAAAATCGACAAACCGTTTTAAATACCAATATTTTCATATATTTTCACAATGAGACATCGGTACTCTGATCTGCTTCTGCCCTTCCAGATTGTCGCTGACACATTGCTGCTGAATTTGTCGTTTTACGCGGCGTTTGTCGTACGTTTCCGCTTCTACGATCTTTTTGCCATCCGGGTGTACGTCACCCTGATCCTCATTTTTAATCTGGTGTGGTTTTTTCTGCTGGTTATTACTAAACCCTACCGCTTTTCACGCATTTCTTTCAATGCTGACAAACTTCTCACCAAATTAGTCGAAATCACTTTCTTGCACGCGAGCGTTATAGCTCTGCTGTGGGTGTTTGCAAAGGGCTATATCTATTCACGGGGGCAGCTCGCTCTGACCTACGCTTTCTTCTTTGCAGCCGGGGTAGTTTGGCGATTTGGGGCCCTGCTATTTATTAAACTTTATAGGGCAAGCGGGCACAATACCCGTCGCTACATCGTGGTGGGTTACGGCGAATTGTCTGAATCCATTACGGGATTTTACGATACTCACCCCGAAATGGGCTATACTTTTCATGGTTACTTTGGGGAGAACAAATCTGTCAAAGTGCGTGGAGGGTACGATCAAATTGAAGAATTTGTTCAGGCTCAAAAAATAGATTTCATCTATTGCTGTATGCCCTACGTTGAAAATCAGCCTCTACAGGAAATAATAAAATTGTCTGAGCTGCATCAAACAAATGTTAAACTGGTGATTGATTTTCGGGGCTTCCTCACCAATAAGGCCACCCTGGAATACCATGACTATATGCCAGTCATTCAGCTTTCTACCAAACCGTATTCCAATGTCCGGCAAGAACTTGCCAAAAGGACTTTCGATTTGGCTTTTTCCCTGTTTGCGGTGACCGTTGGCTCTCCGATTTTTCTTCTAATTGCCATCCTAGTCAAGTGCAGTTCGAAAGGGCCGATCTTCTACCGACAGGAGCGTTCTGGCCGATGGGGGCACCCCTTCCGCATATACAAGTTCAGGAGCATGTACACTAACGCGGACGAAGTGAGCCAACTGCACTCTCAAGGTGACAACGATCCCCGCATCACCGCGATAGGCCGACACCTCCGCAAGACCCGTCTGGACGAAATCCCCCAGTTTTTCAACGTCATTAAAGGTGATATGTCCATAGTGGGTCCCCGTCCCTTGGCCCGCTACGATGTGGATATGCTAATGGCCGCTGCGCCCGAGTCTTTCCGCAAGATACTTACCGTGCGTCCGGGAATAACCTCGATTGGCCAAATAAAAGTGGGGTACTCCGATAATACTGCTTCATCGGTCAAGCGACTCAAGTATGATTTGGCTTATCTGGAGAACCCCAGTCTCCAGGTGGATATATGGCTCATTGTCAGAACCTTTTTTGTCATGATTCAGGGCAAGGGAAAGTAATTAAAGAAATCGAATGAAATATTGCTGGCTTCTTCTTCTCGCACTATTCGCCGCTCGTCTGCCCGCTTGGGGGGGCACAATTCAGCGGGGCACAAGCGAGGCAGACACCACGGATCAAAAGATTGGCCTTAATTACCAGATAAGTACCTCTTTACTGGCCTCAACCGCCCGAAACACCCCTTTCTGGCTGCGGACGAACCAATTTGGTAGAGTTCCGTCAGAATCGCCTGCTTTGATCGTCGGGGGAAAACTATCCAGAGACTTTATCGGGAAGAAATGGGACTGGGGTTTTGGCGTTGCCCCTATTGTTCAGATTGCTGAACAAAGCCGGGTGATTCTGCCCGAAGCGTTTGTCAAGGCTAAGTTTTGGAAGATCGAGCTTTGGGGAGGAAGAAGAAGGCAGATTGTCGGCCTGGTCGGCGATTCGACATTGACTAGTGGTTCTTACGTGGAATCGGGAAATGCTCTGCCGATCCCCAGAGTACAAATCGGATTCTCGGACTATGTTTCTGTATTCAACGGGTTGTTTTCATTCAAGGGTTTTTTTGCCCATGGTTGGTTCGATGACAATCCAGTTGTGAAGAATCACTTTCTGCATCAAAAAACGTTCTACGCCCGCTTGGGAAAATCTACCTGGCCAATCAGGTTGTATGGCGGTTTTAACCACAATGTCCAATGGGGCGGTAAGATAGTCACCCCTAATAAGTATACAGTCAGGGATCACCTGCCCAGTGACTGGATCGATTACTGGTATGTCATCAGTGGCAAGCGGATTCCTACATTCGGCTTTGTCGACCCCGACAAATATGACGCCATCGATCGGGGAAACCGGATCGGAAATCATTTGGGTTCGCTGGATCTTGGCCTTGATATCAGCACAAGAAGCGGGAAAATTATGCTCTACCGACAGAACGTGTACGATGATGGGTCTCTATTTCAACTAGCCAACATCGTGGACGGACTCAATGGCATCTCCTGGACGGGTAACGCCTCGGCTCACGATGGCTTTTACACGAACAGAGTTACGCTGGAATATCTCAATACGGTAAGTCAGGGTGGGTCTGAGTTTACACTAGATGGCGGCCCGCGCGGTCAAGACAACTATTTCAATCATGCGCAGTATTGGGGCTGGGTGTACGGGGGCAGGACCATAGGAACGCCTTTTATCACCCCTTCGGTCTCGACTCGGGAAGCACTCCAATCGCCGGATAACGTCTTGAATTACTCCAACAACACTAGAGTCAGAATGTTGCACTTGGGATTGGCCGGGGGCTACAAGTCTTTAACCTATCTGCTCAAACTTTCGTATTCAGAGAATTTGGGCGTGTACTCCAGGCCCTTCCCCAAAAACACCAATCAATTCTCCTCATTCCTGGAATTGGCTTGCCCGCTGAGACTAGGGTCTGCGAAGGGACTTAGAGGCAGTTTTCGAATCGGTTCAGATTGGGGCCAACTTTATGACAATAGTACGGGCGTTTACATCAGTCTGATAAAATCCGGTTTTGTTTCCGGCAAATAATTAGCGATACCTTTGGCGTTCAGAAAGCCATTCCATTTAAGAATCCACGCACTCCTGATGCCGAATTTTAGCCTTGCGTTTTTGCTGATTGGCGTAAGCTTGTCCAATTTTTGTTTTGCCCAGGCCCCGACCGACTCCTCACATGTTGAGAAGTCGTATGCCTGGGTGGGACTATCTTCTCTATTTTCTGGGTCCAGAACTCCTTTTTGGCTA
>NZ_JBGSXF010000650.1:0-3021 GCF_041751555.1 Persicitalea sp.
GGCGCAAAAGTAGGAATTGAAACGATGGCTCAAAAGCTTTAAACGATCTTTTTTAGAATCTTTCTAAATAGTTCAGTAATCAATCTCCAATCTTGACAAAATGAATCACCTGCCCACCGCTCGCCGCCAGCGCCGCTTCGATGGAGTCGGCAGATGTAAAGACCTTTTCTGAAATAGCCAAGTGATTCGGGTTCTTATTAACATCCGCCGCGTCGGCGTAGATTTTTGCCCGGTAACTTCCTTTTTTTAGGAAAGTCAGCGGGATCGTAATTTTCCGGGCGGTGGTGTTGTTGATCGTCCCCACGTACCAGTCGGTGCCGCTGCGGCGGGCGGTGGTGGCGTACGCGCCGACTTCCGCCGCCGGGACTTTAGTTTCGTCCCAGGTGGTGGGGATTTTTTGTAGGAAATCGAAGCCGGGTTGATTCAGGTAGGCCTCGGGGTAGTCGGCCACCATCGTCAGGTAGCTTTCCAGCACTACGTACATCGCCAGCATATGGGCGCGGGTGCCGCCCATCAGCGGACGGGTGTACTGCGTCTTGAAACCACCCGGCGGCACGGCGCGGAAGCCGCCGAGGTGGTAGTCGGTCGGTCCGGCCAGTCCGCGCGTGAAGGGCATGTCGATGTCGTGGTCGGCGCTGATCGGCTGCGGGAGCCACTTGTTATTCTCGTAATTGTAGGTGCCTTCGCGTGTCATTTCGTTGGGAAAATTACGGCTCAAACCCGTGGGTTTGAACGAGCCATGAAACTGAATAAACAACTTGTGCCGCGCCGCTGCCTGTAAAATCTCTTCCTGAATATTGACCATTTCCTGGTCGTCGCGGTCCATAAAATCGACCATCATGCCCTTGATCCCCCAATTCTCGAACTGCGTGAAGGCCTCTTCCAACTGTCGATAAAGGGCGGCCCAGTGCACCCACACATGAAGGCCCACGCCGCGCTGTTTGGCGTAGTCGCACACCCGCTGCATGTCCAGCGTCGGGACGGTCTTGGTAACATCCGTATTCTTGCCCACGGCCCCGTAGCCCGCCGCATCGCTCACGTACCATGGGATACCGCCGTAACCGATCACGGAATGGTATTCGATGCCGTTGTCGGCGCAGAAGTCGATGTAGTATTTGTTAGTCGCGAAATTGATACCCGGCGCGAAGGTCGTGTCGGGGGTAATGTCGCCGTTCCACCAGTGGAAGGATGTTTTGCCCGGTTTCAGCCACGAAAAATCCTGCTTAATTTTCGAGTTGCAGAGCGAGGTGATCGTGGTAGATTCCATCAAATCGCCGATGCGGTCGCTGATGAGCATCACCCGCCACGGGCTTTGGTGCGGTAGGTTTGCCTTTACTTTTATCCCGGATTGGCCAGGCAGCGGCGAGAGCTGCGTCGTGAGGTAGCCGTCTTTTTTGCGCAAGTACATCCCGGCATAGTCCCGCAGATTGGCCTCGGTGATGGCCATATATAGCCCGTTCGGAAACTCGAACAGCGCGGGCATATCCATGAGCGTGTCGTTTTTGACCTCGCTCAACGGCATTTTTTGATAGTACTTTTCGTGCGAGGTAGTGTAGCTCCCCAACAACATGGCGCGGATCTTCGGATTGCCCTGAATGTTGAAGGTGCTGTTCTCTTCCGTCAACTCGTAGGCCGCCCAACTGCTTTGCACGGGATATTCGTAGCGAAAAGCCACCGCATCGTTGAACATCCGCACGACCAGGTTCACCTGCCGCGCACTCGACCGCTCCGTCAGCGGAATCGACACCGCTTTGCTATAACTGTACACGTACTTCGTCTTGCCCACCACCAAATCGTAATTTTCCTCGGCGTTGAAGTAGTCGGGCGTCCCCATTTTGAGCCGCTGGCCAAAAGCTCCGCCTTCGGTAAAGTTCAGCCCCAAAGTCGATTCACCGATGAGTTCGGTGCCTTTGAAATCGACTTTGTAGGTCGGCGTGTCGCGGGTGAGTTGGAAGGTGAAGGTGAGGTGGCCGTTGGGGGATTTTATCGTGACGGGCTTTTGTGCGAAAGTAGCGTGGAAGGAGAAAAGGAGAAGGGACAGTCCGACGAGTCGGCATGGCAGGTACTTAGAAAAATACATCGATGGTGGGCTAGAATTGGAAAAATCGCCCAAAACTACACCATTGAAATAGATTTCCCAGTGCCAGCCAAGAGGTAGTCTGTGAGATTGGCAAATGTCACCATGAGGCCAAGCAAACATTTAGCTTGAATAGTTTGCCTTTAAAGAAAAGCAGAGATTTGATCTCGTTTTTATTTCCTGCGGGTCACTTCGGATAAAATCCGGTCGGCGATTTGGGTAAATGCCACGCTAGGCATATCATAATGCTGGCGTCCCCATTTTTCCAATGCTACGATCTCCTCCCGTATAGGTTCGTTTAGCTCATTTTTATATTGATGGTAGGGTAGAAACTGGTATTTGCTTAAATCCTTTGAAGAAAATTCTTTTCCATCCTTTTCTAGCATGTCTTTAAACTTATCCTCCATAAACGACCACCGTTGCCAGTTACAATCCCGCACCAATACACACATGATTTTCTTTTCGGGATTTTCCTGCACCAACTTTATTCCTTTGGCTACTTCCTGTTCCATGATGTAGCCCGAAGCCATGAAATTCTGCGACACCATGTACACGATTACATCGGCTTTTTCGAGTTCAGTCTGGATTTGGCTATCCCAGGTACCCGCCTGAATTTCCTCGCATGACCATGTATTAAGCAAACCGTACCTTTCCAGAATATTCAGATGGGCTTTGAGTTCGTCTTTATATTTCAAATCCTTGCGGGAGTAGGAAATGAATACTTGGGGCAGTTTCTGGTTTATCATACCTAGCAGGTTGAGGGTAAGGTTGTCGAGCTTGATTCTTTTTCGAGATTCTACACAGATGCCAACGGGAAAGTCATTCGTGTTGTTTTGCAGCGTTTCCTTAATGTCGATGTAGTCTTCCCGATTAATGGATAGCTGTGCGCCCTCGATGAGTTCTTCAGGATTTATTTTATTCCTTTTACTTTCAATTAGTGAAGA
>NZ_JBGSXF010000651.1:0-5898 GCF_041751555.1 Persicitalea sp.
TGCCGTTCAGCAGCAGCTACCCGGCTACGCACGAAGGCAAGCAGGAGGAGTGCAAGAAAATCGGCGCGGCGATGAAGCTACTTTTGGAGCGAGACATTACCCCGAAAGATATTATTACCAAAAAATCGCTGGAAAACGCGCTGACGGTAGTTATGGCGTTGGGCGGCTCGACCAACGCCGCGTTGCACTACCTGGCTATTGCGCGTTCAGCGGGCCTTCCGCTCACGCTCGACGATATTCAGGAAATCAGCAATCGCACGCCTTTCATCGGCGATTTGAAGCCTAGCGGCAAGTACTATATGGAAGACCTGCTGGAAATCGGTGGCGTTCCGGCCATCACGAAATACTTGCACGGCGAAGGCCTGATCCACGGCGACTGCCTGACCGTTACCGGAAAAACTGTGGCCGAGAACCTGGCTGAGGCCGCTGACCTGGATTTTGATAAACAAAAGATAATATTCCCGCTTTCTAACCCTATAAAGTCCACCGGCCACATTCAAATCCTGTACGGTAACCTAGCCCCCACGGGTTCAGTAGCCAAGATCACGGGCAAGGAGGGTACTTTCTTCGAAGGCGACGCCAAGGTCTGCGAACACGAGTCGGAGATCATCGACATGCTGGCAAAGGGCGAAATCCGCGCCGGCCATATAGTCGTCATCCGCAACTCGGGACCCAAAGGCGGGCCTGGGATGTCGGAAATGCTAAAACCGACCTCCGCCGTGATGGGCGCGGGCCTGGGCGACAAAATCGCCCTGATCACCGACGGACGCTTTTCGGGCGGCACCCACGGTTTCGTGGTAGGCCACATCACGCCCGAAGCTTTCGACGGTGGCCCCATCGCCCTGGTGCAGGATGGCGACAAAATCACCATCGATGCCAACACGCGCCAGCTCACGCTGCACATTTCGGACGAAGAAATGGCCGAAAGGAAAAGCAACTGGAAACAACCGAAACCCCGCTTCACAAAAGGGGTTCTGGGCAAATACATCCGCCAGGTAAAATCAGCCAGCGAGGGCTGCGTGACGGACGAATTTTAATTTTGAATGAGTGAGTTTTGAATGATAGAATGATAGAATGAGTGAATGATAGAATGTTGCTTACGCCAATTTATTCTATCATTCACTCATTCTATCATTCAAAATTGATCACAGATGACAAATGAAGAAACCGCAGTTCTGGAAGAGCCGCAAATACTGACCGAAAACGCTGAGTTGATGAACGGCTCGCACGCTGTGATTCGGGCTTTGCTGGCGGAGGGCGTGGATACCATTTTTGGGTATCCGGGTGGGGCGATTATGCCCGTGTACGACGCCATTTATGATTATCAGGATCAGATCAACCATATTTTGGTGCGCCACGAGCAAGGCGCGGGCCACGCTGCCGAGGGTTACGCGCGTATCTCAGGGAAGGTTGGCGTGTGTCTGGTCACCTCAGGGCCGGGGGCGACTAACCTGATTACGGCCATCGCCGACGCCATCATCGACTCCACACCGATGGTTTGCATCATTGGGCAGGTAGCTAAGCATTTGTTAGGCACTGACGCCTTCCAGGAGACGGACGTTATTGGTGTAACGATGCCCATCACCAAATGGAATTTCCAGGTCACTTCCGCCGATGAAGTGCCGGAGGCCATGGCTAAGGCTTTCTATGTCGCGCGGGCGGGTCGTCCGGGTCCAGTGCTGATCGACATTACCAAGAACGCCCAGTCGGAAATGATGACGAAGCCGTTCACTTATGATTTTTGTAAAAAACTACCCGGCTACCACCCGCGACTAATTCCCAAGCGCGAACACGTAGAAGCCGCCGCCACGCTCATCAACGGGGCCAAGCGACCATTTCTGCTCTTTGGTCACGGCGTGAAGCTCGCCGGAGCGGAGAAAGAATTGCTGGAACTGGTCGAAAAAACCGGAATTCCCTGCGCTTCGACGTTGCTGGGTTTGTCGTCGGTACCTGTAGACCATCCACTGTACGCGGGTTGGCTGGGAATGCATGGCAACTATAGTACCAACCGCCTTACCAATGAATGCGACGTACTAATCGGCGTCGGGCTGCGCTTCGACGACCGCGTGACGGGCGATGTGACCCGCTACGCCAAGCAAGCCAAGATCGTTCATATCGAAATCGACCCCGCCGAAATCGATAAGGTAGTCAAAGCCCATGCCCCCGTAGTCGGCGACGCCAAAGAGTCATTGCAGATGCTTACGCCACTACTAAATCCCAATAGCCACGAAGAATGGCTGAATAAGTTCAGGGAATTAGATGCTGAGGAAGAAGAAGCCATTACGATCCCTGAACTTTCGGCCACCACTGAAATGATCAAAATGGCCGAGGTCGTGCGGATGCTTTCCGATAAAACCAAGGGTGAGGCATTCATCGTGGCCGATGTAGGTCAGCACCAAATGGTAACGGCGCGATACTATCAGTTCAAAAGAAACAATTCTTTCATTACCTCCGGTGGCCTGGGAACGATGGGCTACGCTCTCCCGGCGGCCTTCGGGGCCAAAGTCGGCGACCCCGAGCGCGAGGTAGTTGCGATCATTGGCGACGGCTGTTTCCAGATGACGATTCAGGAATTGGGTACTATCGCCCAAAGCGGCTTGCCCGTAAAAGCGATTATCCTGAACAACAACTACCTGGGCATGGTGCGCCAGTGGCAGCAGTTGTTTTTCGAGAAACGCTATTCGTTCGTGGAACTGCAAAACCCCGATTTCATCACCATCGCCAAGGGCTTCGGCGTAGCCGGACATACCTGCGACCAGCGCGAAAACCTCAGCGACTCCCTGGACAAAATGCTGGCCTCCGACAAGCCCTACCTGCTGGAAGTCATCGTAGAAAAAGAAGAAAACGTCTTCCCGATGGTAGCATCAGGAGCTAGTGTGGCGGAGATACGCCTTCGTTAATTTTGAATGATAGAATGATAGAATGAGTGAATAGTTTTAATGCATGAATATGGACGTGTGCTGGCGAAAGCAACATTCTATCATTCACTAATTCACTCATTCAAAATTGAAACTATGACCTCATACACCATTTGTGTTTTCACGGAAAATAGCATCGGGCTGCTGAATAAGATTACGATTATATTCACGCGTCGTCGGATCAACATCGAGAGTTTGACCGTGTCCGAAACAGAGCGTAAGGGCATTTCGCGGTTTACGATTGTGATCAAGGCAGAATCGCGCGATACGATCGAAAAGATTGTGCGGCAGATTCGCAAGGTCGTGGAGGTGTTGGCCGTGTTCGGCTACCTCAACGACGAAATCGTTTACAACGAAATCGCTCTCTTCAAAATCCCGACGCTCGAAGGCGCCAAAAGGCTCGACATCGAAACAGTCAACAAAACCTATAAGGCCTGGGTAGTTTACTGGGGCCTGGACTACGTGGTGATCGAAAAGACGGGCACGGAAGATGAAATTTTTGATTTCTTCAACTACATCAAGCCCCACGGCATTCTCGAATTCGTGCGCTCCGGCCGCGTGGCCGTCAGCAAGTCACCGCGTAGCCTGGTAGAGTACCTGCCCGAAGAAGACAAGTACGATTACCTCTCTTACAATTGATTTATTACAAGTTGTTAATGAGTGATTGACGGTCCGCCTAAGCGGTAAATTTTACTGATCTCTTCGATAAGATATTCTCTCATTCAAAATTAATTCTCAATTATCCATTCACAATTAAGTAAAAAATGGCAAAGTTAAATTTTGGCGGCGTTGAAGAAGAAGTAGTCACCCGCGAAGAATTCCCCCTCGAAAAAGCCCGTGAAACCCTCGCCGACGACACCATCGCCGTGATCGGCTACGGCGTGCAAGGCCCCGGCCAAAGCCTCAACATGCGTGACAACGGTTTTAATGTAATCGTCGGTCAGCGCAAAGGCGGCAAATCGTGGGACAAAGCCATCGCCGATGGCTGGGTACCGGGCGAAACACTTTTCGAGATCGAGGAAGCTCTCGAGAAGGGAACGATCATCTGTTATCTCCTTTCGGACGCCGCCCAAATCGAGCTTTGGCCCACTGTCAAAAAAGCACTGACGCCCGGCAAGTCGCTGTACTTCTCGCACGGCTTCGGCATTACATATAAGGACAAAACCGGCATCATTCCACCCGCCGACGTGGACGTGTTCCTCGTCGCACCCAAAGGTTCGGGTACTTCCCTGCGCCGGATGTTCGTGGAGGGCAAGGGCTTGAACTCTTCTTTCGCCGTATTCCAGGATGCCACGGGCAACGCCCGTACGCGCTGCATCGCGATGGGCATAGGCGTAGGGTCTGGTTATTTGTTCGAAACTGATTTTTACCGCGAAGTGACCTCCGACCTCACGGGTGAGCGGGGTACTTTGATGGGTGCCATTCAGGGCATCTTTGCTGCGCAGTACGAGGTACTTCGCGCCAACGGCCACTCGCCTTCCGAGGCCTTTAACGAAACGGTGGAGGAACTCACGCAATCGCTCATGCCCCTCGTGGCTGAAAACGGCATGGATTGGATGTACGCCAACTGCTCCACCACCGCCCAGCGCGGTGCCCTCGACTGGTGGAAGCCCTTCCGCGATGCGACCAAGCCCGTTTTTGAAAAGCTTTACAACTCCGTAAAATCCGGCGAACAAGCCGAAATCTCCATCACGCGCAACTCCAAAGCCGACTACCGCGAAAAACTTGAAGTAGAACTCGCCGAACTCCGGGACTCCGAAATGTGGCGGGCGGGAAGCACCGTGCGTGGGCTGCGGCCGGAGAGAGGATAATTTGGAATGAGTGAATGTCGGAATAGATAATAGCTGGCGAAAGCAATATTCCACATTCCAACATTCACCAATTCCGACATTATAACAAAAACCCGCGAGCGCATCTCGCGGGTTTTTGTTTTTGCAAGAAATGAAATCCGTAATTTCGCCGGAGCATTACCTATGTGATTTCATATGAAAAATATTTCCGCCGATACGATAACAAACTTACCCACGCTTGATGCAATATTCTTAGCGGCGGAGCGGCTGCGGGGTGTGGCCACCCACACGCCGTTGATGGCCAATTTGAATTTGTCGGAGCGGTTTGGGGCCAATATTTATCTGAAGCGGGAGGATTTGCAGATCGTGCGCTCCTACAAAATTCGGGGCGCATATAACAAAATGGCGAGCCTCTCGCCCGAGATACTTGCCAAGGGGGTAGTTTGCGCTAGTGCCGGGAACCACGCACAGGGCGTCGCCTACGCCTGCCGCAAAATGGGCGTGCTGGGTGTCATCTTCATGCCTACAACTACCCCCGCCCAGAAAGTGAAGCAGGTTAGGATGTTTGGTAAAGAGTGGGTAACAATCCAGCTCGTGGGCGACACCTACGACGACGCCTACCACGCCGCGACGCAGTACCAGGCCACCCACGAGGCCACGTTCGTGCATCCGTTCGAGGATGTACTGGTGATGGAAGGCCAGGGAACGGTAGGTTTGGAAATATTCAAAGACGCCGATTTCAAGATCGACTACCTGCTGATGGCCATCGGCGGCGGCGGACTGGCTTCGGGCGTTTCGACGGTCTTCAAGCAGCTTTCACCCAAGACTAAACTCATCGGTGTGGAGCCGCTCGGCTCGCCCACCATGCAGCGGGCCATCGCCGAGGGCCATGTCCTTACGCTCGATAAGATCGACAAGTTTGTGGACGGGGCCGCCGTGCGCCGCGCCGGAGAAACTACCTTCCAGATTTGTCGCGAGAACCTGGATCAAATCATCCTGGTGCCGGAGGGCAAAGTTTGCTCCACCATCCTGCAACTCTACAACGAGGAAGCCATCGTTGCCGAACCTGCCGGGGCACTGACCGTGGCCGCGCTGGATTTTATCAGAGACGAAATCCGGGGCAAGAACGTCGTGGCCCTCATCGGCGGCGGCAACAACGACATCACCCGCACCGAGGAAATCAAGGAACG
>NZ_JBGSXF010000652.1:0-5053 GCF_041751555.1 Persicitalea sp.
TCTGAGCGTACCGGGGCGTCGTACGGTCGAAGGGCTCCCTTCCTCCCTAATAAGCATGGGCGAGGTATGCTCGTGTTTGTTCAGTCTTTTTTGATCTAGGATTCCTATTTGATTGATATTGAGTTTTTTACAGATTAAAAACTCAGATTTTTGTCATTCATTTAGCAATACTTTTCATGAAATTTCAATTTCCAATTTTAGTAACGGCAATCGCTTTTGCGCTGTCAGTGGGTCTGGCAACGGCGCAGAGCGTAACCGGAACGGTGTACGAACTCGCGGATGCCGCCGCGTCCAAAGTACCCTTGCCAGGAGCCAACGTCTACTGGGCGGGCACCACGCTGGGAGCCAGTACGGACGCCACTGGACAGTTTTCAGTTCCGCGCTCGGCACAATCCAACCAGTTGGTGGTGAGTTTTGTCGGCTATCGCAACGATACCCTGAAAGTAGAGGGTGGAAGCGAAGTCGAGTTTGTTCTACGCTCGGCGCAGTCGCTGGATGAGGTAGTTATTCAGGCCAATTCCACGACCATCGACCGCCTTTCTCCCATTCAAACCGAAATCATCACAAGCCGCGCTTTGGCAAAAGCGGCCTGTTGCAATCTTTCCGAAAGCTTCGAGACCAACGCCTCCGTGTCGGTATCGTACAGCGACGCGGTGACGGGTGCTAAGCAAATTCAGATGTTAGGGCTGAATGGTACTTATATCCAAACCAACGTTGAGAATATACCGAGCATTCGCGGCCTCGCCACTACCTTCGGGCTAAATTTCATCCCCGGTACCTGGATTCAATCTATCGACGTCGGCAAGGGCGCGGGATCGGTCGTAAATGGTTATGAGTCGATGACGGGGCAGATCAACGTAGAGCTGCAGAAGCCCGACAGCCGCGAGAAACTGTACGCCAACGCCTACGTCAATAACTTTGGCCGCGCGGAACTGAACCTCAACCTATCCCATAAGCTGAACGACAAATGGAGCGCGGGACTGTTGACTCACGCCAGCACCCTCCGCAACCGGGTGGACAACAACGGCGATGACTTTCTGGATTTGCCACTCTATACCCAATTCAACGCTGTGCAGCGCTGGAAGTACCAGAGCAATAAAATGATGGCGCAGTTTGGCGTGAAAGCCCTACACGAAGATCGCACGGGCGGGCAGGTCAACTTCGACCCCGAGCAGCCTAGCAAAATTGGCCCGAACGGCTCGCCCATTTATGGTTTTGGGGCAAAGATCAATCGGCTGGAAATTTTCTCGAAAACCGCCAAGCTTTTCCCCAATAAACCCTACAAGGGTCTGGGGCTGATTCTGAACGCCTCCGTTCACGATCAGCAGTCGTACTTCGGCTTCACGCCCTACAATGGTCGTCAACAAACACTGTACGGAAACCTGATTTACCAATCTATCATTGGCAACACTAATCACAGCTTTAAAACGGGTGTTAGCTATATGCTGGACGACTATAGTGAGCGCTACCGTGACACGACGATGTTGCGCACGGAATCGGTGCCGGGGGCATTCTTTGAATACACCTATAATAACCTGGACAAGTTTACGCTCGTAGCGGGATCTCGGGTAGACTTCCACAATCTGTTCGGGACGCAGTTCACGCCCCGGCTGCACCTGAAGTATCAGCTCGATAACAACACTGCTTTACGTCTGTCGGCGGGGCGCGGCTTTCGGGTGGCCAATCCGTTGGCGGAGTACTTCGGCAATCTGGTGAGTTCGCGGGCGGTGGTGTTTCGGGAGCAGATTCGGCCCGAGGTATCGTGGAATTATGGTGCAAGCCTGACGAAAGAATTCGACCTGGCAGGTTGGCCCGGTACTTTGATAGTGGACTACTATCGCACCAATTTCCAAAACCAACTTGTTGCCGATGCAGAGCATCCGGGCTTCCTGTACTTCTACAATTTGCAGGATAAAGCCTTTGCAAATAGTTTTCAGGCGGAAGTGAACCTCACGCCCGTCGAACGCTTAGAACTCAAACTGGCCTACCGCCTTTTCGACGTGAAGCAGACGATGGGCGAGCCTTTCGGCGAGAGCGTGCTGCTGCCGCGTATGATGGTCAACCGCGACCGGGTGCTGTTCAACATTGGCTACGCGCTACCCTACGACAAGTGGAAGTTTGACTTTACGACGCAGTGGAATGGCAAGCGCCGCGTCCCGAACCTCGACCCCGGCTACGACCATACGTCTTATATGAATATGCCAACCGACATGGCCCCGGCATTTTTCAACTTCAACGCGCAGATTACGCGGACTTTTGTAAAATGGGATGTCTATCTGGGCGGCGAGAACCTGGGCAACTACCGTCAGGCCAATCCGATCATCGGAGCAAATGACCCGTTTGGGCAGCGCTTCGACGCAGGTATTGTGTGGGCGCCCGTGGTGGGTCGGATGATTTACGCCGGTGTACGTTACAAAATCAAACGCTGAGCTGCCATGAAACTAGCTATAAAAAATATGGTCTGTGACCGCTGCATTAAAGTCGTCCGTGACGAACTGGAAGCCTTGGGGCTGACGGTGGAGGAGATTGAACTGGGCGCGGTGCAAGTATCAGGCAAATTGTCCGTTGAAAAGTCAAAAGAAGTCAAGCAGCGGCTGCAAGCCAATGGCTTTGATCTTTTGGAAGACCTGCGCCTCGTTCTGGTCGAGAATATAAAGAAATTCATTATCGATGAAGTACAGCATTTAAAAGGAAAGAAGCCTGCGAGCATGAATTTCTCTAACTATTTGTCAGAAAAATGTGGCTACGAATATTCCTACATCAGTCATTTGTTTTCATCCATGACCGGACAAACGATCGAGCGTTATGTCATTAGCCAGAAGATTGAAAAAGTAAAGGAATGGCTTTCTTATGGCGAACTGACGCTGAGTGAAATCGCCTGGCGGCTCGACTACAGCAGCGCGGCCCATCTGGGCAATCAGTTCAAAAAAGAAACCGGACAAACACCGGGAGAGTACAAAAAAAACGCCTTGCTGGCAAGGAAGACTTTGGATAGAGTGTAGGCGAGGGGGTACTCGGAGGTTTTAAACATTCTATTCAAATCTTCGTCTAGGCAACAAATTGAAACGAAAAATTTATCAAATTTTAAACAATCAAATTTTAAACAAAAAATGAAAACGACTCTTTTTTCCATTCTGTTTGCCTTCTCCATGACACTGGGTTTTGCTCAGTCAGGGGAAAAGGAAGTGAAAATTAAAACCTCGGCAATTTGCGAAATGTGCAAGGAGCGCCTGGAACGTAATCTGGGGTTATCGAAGGGCGTGAAATACGCCAACCTCGACCTGAAAGACAAGGTGATGACGGTAAAGTACAACCCGAAGAAAACCGACGTGGCTTCCATCAAGGAAACCATCGTGAATACAGGTTACGACGCCGGCGACGCAGTAGCCGACCAGAAGGCACATGACAAACTACCCGATTGCTGCCAGAAGACGGCGGCAGCGCACAGCGACATGAAGCACTAACCGAATCGCTCACCTTCTTTTTTAGAATAGCCGGAACTTCTGAGGGTTCCGGCTTTTTCATGCCCGTCTAGGAAGCTGTTTAAGTTAGTTTTTATGGATGAAAATGAGTGATTTTTTTTCAAGACAAGGAACCAAATCCGAAGTTTGGCAGCGCCAAGGGAGGATTTTGGTGACGCAGGATTGATGAAAAAGCGCCATTTTTAGCTTAAAGGATTAACTCAAACAGCTTCTAAGTTGGTCTGTCGGATTTGGCAGCCCTTGGGGGAGCCGCCAGTGGCCGTTCACTAAATTAAATTAGCCAGTCTTATCTATGTTTTTTATTTTGCCATTCAATGTTTTCATAGTTAAGGCGAAAACAGCGTGCCGTTTTAAGGTATCGCCAGCTATTCCATCCAAACTCAAATACCATGAACCCAAATAAAGCATTGTGGGAAAAAGGCGATTTTACCCGTATGGCCGAAACCATGCGCCAAAGCGGTGAAGAGTTGGTCGCTAAGCTTGACATTACGCCGGGCCTGGAGATTCTTGAACTGGGATGTGGTGACGGCACTACCGCCCTTCCCGAGGCAAAACGGGGTGCTCGTGTTTTAGGAGTCGATATTGCCAGTAATCTTGTGGCGGCGGGAAATCGGCGTGCTCGGGAGCAGGGACTGACCAACTGCGGTAGGGACAAGACGACCCAAGAAGAAAATCAGTTTTGTTTTTTACCCAGCGAAATCACCAAATCGTCCATCTGCCGGGCGATGGTGTCGGGATCGACGCCGTCCTTGATCTTGACGAAAGCGTGATGCTTACCCGAAGATTTTTCACCAGCTTTCCATACGTTGCTGCCATCGGCAGCGACGCTCACGAAGCCGTCGTGGACGAAGTCGAAGTAGCGAGCTGAAGCGTCCTCATCCAGCAGCAGCACAGCCACCTGATCCCAGGCGGGACGGCCCGCAAAGTCGTTGTAAAGCTGGTAAGCGCGGTACACAGGATTGTTCGTGGGCAGTTTACTTTTCAGGTACGCGCCGCCCGTCTTTATTTCATTTCCCACTTCCCAGCCGCAAAAAACTACTTCCTGCGTCCAATGATCGAGACAATAGACGGTGGACGCCGGGTCGGGACGGTAGAAATTCGCCTCTTTGCCTTCGGGGTATTGCCCACCCATGCACAGCCATTTCTTTCCTTTTTTACGCGCCAGTTCTTGCCCGCTCAGCGGAGAAATGCTATCGCCGGGCGATTGCAGGAAATTCATTAAACTAGTCAGGTGGCCGATGGTGACGATTACTACCGACTTATCAGGACTGTTGGCCAGTAGTTTTCGATAAAGCAGCGCCGATTCAGTAGTTTTTTCAAGCCGGGTCAGGTCATGCGGGAATTTGGCGGCGACCTGCCGGGTGTACTTTGAAAAATGACGAAGCCTTTCCTGTTTTTTCAAGAAACCAATGGGCAAATCAGGATTGCCGTAAAAGGTATTGATGGCGTCCGTGCAGGAAAAGGAAGCGCTGTCGTCGCTGGTGACTACTACGCCCAGCAAATCTACCATTCCCCTCTGCTGGTAGGCGTGGAGCATAGCCAGAGCCTGCACGTCGTCCACGTCGGAGTCA
>NZ_JBGSXF010000653.1:0-2322 GCF_041751555.1 Persicitalea sp.
CTCGCCGTTGACTATCTCTTCTTTCACGATAAACAGAGGGCGATTCTTGGACTGAAAGAAAATGCGCAATACGTACTCACCGATGATGCCCAAAGCGAGCAGCTGCACACCGCTGAACAAGATGATGACAAACAGCAGCGCCGTAAAACCTTCGATGACTTCCGTGAAGAAAAATTTCTTGACCACCGTAACGATAAAATAAACGAGCGACACCGCAATCGCTACCGCCCCGGTGCGGCTCATGAACTTGACGGGAAACTCACTAAAATTGAAGATGCCGTTGTAAGCCAGTCGGAACAGCATTTTGAAAGAATACTTTGATTCACCCGCCATGCGTTCGTCGCGCTCGTATTCGACACCCTTCTGCTGGAAACCTACCCAAGAGCGCATGCCGCGCAGGTATCGACTCTCCTCGGGCATCTTGATCAGCACATCGGCTACCCGGCGACTGATGAGTGCAAAATCACCGCTATCCAGCGGAATATCCACGTAAGAAATGGATTTCAGCAACCGATAAAAGAGAAAATAGGCGGCGCGTTTCAAAGCACTTTCTTTCCGCTTTCGGCGTACGGCGTACACCACGTCGTAGCCTTGTTGCATTTCCGCGTAAAACGAGGGCAACAGTTCGGGTGGATCCTGCAAGTCGCCATCGATCACGAAAAGCGCTTCTGTAGCCCGCGCGGCGGCGATGCCCGCTGAAAGTGCTAACTGATGGCCGTGATTGCGTGAGAGGAATACGCAGTGGTAACGGGCGTCGAGGAGTGCCAACTGCCGCATGAGCGTAGGTGTGGCATCCAGGCTGCCGTCATCGATCAAAACAATTTCGATGGTCAGACTCATACTGTCCATCAGCGCATTGAGCCTTTCCACCAAGTGCGGAAGTGTCTCGGCCTCGTTGTAGAGCGGTGCTACGATGGATATTTGAGGAGAGTTGTTCAAGGTAATGGCTTAGCAGGGTTGGCCCGCAAAAGTACGTGTTCCATTTTACAGGTACCAGATCAGGGTACGGAAACCTTCCCGGCAATAAAGGTACGACAGATCTTATCTGGTCCGCTAACAAGCAAAATTCCCCAATCGTAGGTACCGGACGGCAGCGCTTCATGGGGAACTACCGTTTCTGTACCGGGCGTGTACCGAATCAGCGGATTGTGCCCGGAGTAACGACGCTGGTTAAGCATAAATACATAAAGCATCCCGTCTCTTCGAAAATAAGTATAAGCTCCTGAGTTATATCCAGTCGGAATTTTCAGGTCTGGCTCGGTGACCAGCAGTCCTTGCGGAATTATTTCAATCGTAAAACGCAGAGAATCGGGTGGGTTTGCTGTTGTGCTGAGCATCTGGTCGGCCATTGGCTCGAAGGTATTGGGATAACTGTAAATCTGACGCTCGGTCATGAACTCCATTAATGAGTCCACATAGGCCGCCTGAGAAGAACCAGGAACGTGGCCCAGCCCAAACCCGTGGTGTTCCTGATTGTAGGCATTGGCCAGTAAGTACTTACGCCGCTCTGAAATTGATGGGCCATACTGGACGAACGTTAGCCCCCAAATTATAACGCTCACGGCGAGACCCACTTTGAATCCTACTTTTCGTGAATTGCCCTCGGTGCTGTTTACAAATGCCAGATAACTGACGACAAGAAATAGAGAGGGGTAAATCTTGTAATTACTTACCACCATGACGAAAAACCCAAAGCGTGGCCTCAGCAACGCAATAACCCCGGCATTGGCCAACAAAAAAAGCATGATGCCCAGGCAGAAATAACCAAGCGCGGTTCGGCCAGGGGTGGCCCCACCAGATTTTTCGGGAGCCAATACAAAGGATTGTATCCAGGTTGGGATTTTTTTCGTCCAACCCCAGGTGCCACGTAGCCAGGGCCATAGGTAACTCAATAACCAGATAGTCACCCATAGTATGACCATCACGCCCATCAGAATCGGCAAGGCGGTGCGGACTTGAATGGAATGGTCGGGCACGAGGTCGAAAAGGCCGCCGAGGAAAGCAAAGAAACCCAGAAAAGTTAAATGGGGATTTTGAAAAAAAAAGCCCAGACTCGATTCATTATTCAGACTGCTCATGCCCGAAAAATACAGCGTCACGGCCGCCGCGCCGCTCGATACCCAAAGGGCCAGTACGCGGTAGCGCATTTGGAACAGCAGGATACCCGCGCCGCCTACCCAGACGAAAATTCCGTTGCTCATGGCAAAATTGGCGCAAAAGGCCGCCAGAATAGCCCAGCCGATTTGGTTTCTTACCAACAAGAACATGGACAGGCACACGAAAAAGACCACCGGCTGGTGCTGCAAACTACAAATGGCCCAC
>NZ_JBGSXF010000654.1:0-9322 GCF_041751555.1 Persicitalea sp.
GAGTTGTGCACCCATAGCACTAGCAACAGAGGGGTTGTAGGCACATATCATACGGTGAAATAAATATCTTGACAAATATTTTCAATTCTATAAAATTCTGACTTCCAGTCTATTGAAAAGATGTGTATATACTCTAGGTGGGGACACAGACCCAGGTTAAGGGATTGCCTAAGATGAAGTTTTGAGAGGGGTATGAGTTCCTGATTAGACAACTAAAATATATTCCGATGAGAAATATAGTATTCATAGTGCTTGTTTACGCTGCAATCTTAGTTTTAATAAGATGCTTTTTTGATTACACCGGTTATTCTCCTAATACAACAGGTCCAATTGGAGATACAATCAGCGGTGTTCTTTCGCCTCTGTTTGGTATAATCAGTGTTTATCTACTGTATGAAACATTTAAAGCTCAAAATGAGCAATTGACTGATCAGAAGGATACAAACTTAACCCAAATGAGTTTTTTGTATTTAGAGGATTTTAAGAAAATGGCAATTGATTTTGAGCTGGAAAACCATAAGTATTTTTTTGAAGTCCCTGTAAATGGGGCTAGTATACTACCTGCTGGTGTTAACCATCTAGGTTATTCAGCAATAAAAAATTTTGCTGACTATTACGAAAATTTAACACCACAACCTCAAATTCATGTTTCTTCTATTGGTTTAATTGAAAAAG
Organism: Persicitalea sp.; assembly: GCF_041751555.1. Classification (NCBI taxonomy): domain Bacteria; kingdom Pseudomonadati; phylum Bacteroidota; class Cytophagia; order Cytophagales; family Spirosomataceae; genus Persicitalea; species Persicitalea sp. Next base: position 676 of record NZ_JBGSXF010000654.1, read on the forward strand.
TTAATATACAAACTGAGGATATTTTATCAATTTTTAAGAGGTTAGAACTCTTAAATGAAAAACTTACGATTGATCATTTTGAATACTCAAAAATCATATTCGATAGACTATTTAAAATACATATTACTAATTCTGAATCGGTTTTTGTTCCAGTAAGAAAATTTCTCATTACAATTAAATCTGAATTAGAGAATGCTACTGATGAAGATAAAATGCAGATTGCATTTCGAGATACATCAATTGGAATTATAGAAGAACTTTGGAAAAATTATGAGAAAATCATTGAAGTATTTATTAAAAAAGAGAAGGTTGAAAGATACAATATTGAGAACAAATCATTTTTTGAAGCTTTGGAAGAATTTAATGAAAGAGAAATTAGTGATATAGATTGGAATGTTCGATACCGAGTAAAATTATAGGTTTTTTGTTTTTTTGTATTATTTTCCGTGGTCTGTGTTCCCACCTAGAGTATATACACAAATAAAAGCCACTAGATCTAAATATCCGATTCCGTGAGTTGTGCACCCATAGCACTAGCAACAGAGGGCTTGTAGGCACATATCATACGGTGAAATAAATATCTTGACAAATATTTTCAATTCTATAAAATTCTGACTTCCAGTCTATTGAAAAGATGTGTATATACTCTAGGTGGGGGCACAGACCCAGATGAAGGGGATGTGGTGATGCTGGAAGAAATGTAGGATCTTCAAATCATTCTAAAATATGAAATCTTTAAATGTATTGTGTTTAACAATTATTACTTTTATTCATATTTCTACTATATCACTTGCGCAAGAAGTAGACCCAATAGCTGAATCTGCAAGATTACGTAGAGAGAGCGATGAAAGAAAGCTATCAACTGGAACGCGAGAGGAAAAATATGAAATAGCATTGAGGAAAGCAGCTCTACATACTTTTAATAAAGAATACGCAGAAGCTATGAAAATGTATAATGTAGCAATTGAGCAAAATATTAATTCATGGATCCCATATTATGATAGAGCTCCATTAAAACAGAGTTTAGGTGATTATAGAGGTGCTGCTGATGATTATCTGAAACTAGAAACGCAGCTTAGTAATGGAAATCACAGAAATGACAGGGTTTATATAATTTATAATATAGCAATATGTAAGGAAAACATTGAAGATTATGAAGAAGCTATAAAATACTTTAAAAAGTGCATAAATATTCAGAATCTCTCAGATTACCATAACTCAATAGCTAAAATATATTATAAACTTAAAAACTATCAAACGGCACTTCAATATTTGAACGAAGCGATTGAATTAGACCCAAATGATAATTCGTATTTTTATAACAAGGGGCTTACCTTAATAAAAATTGGGAAAACAGAAGATGGATGCAAGGCATTGAGCCGATCAGGAGAGCTTGGAAGTTCCAACGCCTATGCGGCTATACGAGAGCATTGTCAATAACTCTAAACCATGAAAAAAATTACTATATTTTGCTTGATAACTATTACTTGTAATCTCAATTCTAACATACTATTTGCTCAAAAAAATGATCCTATATTAGAAGCTATTCAAGCTGCTAAACGAGTTGATGAAAAAATATTCTTAAACGGTACGCCGAAAGAAAAATATAACTTAGCGATGCAAAAAGCTTCAATTAATGAAAGAGAAAAAAAATATTCCATAGCTATGAAGCTGTATAACTTAGCGATAGAACAAAATGTTAATTTATGTAGGCCATTTTATAATAGAGGTAGTTTAAAAGAAATCCAAGGTGATTACAGAGGTGCAATTGATGATTATCTTACAGCAGAAGCACAAATCCATAAGCCACAATACCAAAGTAATAGATTGGAAGTTCTTTACAGTATGGCTAGATGTTATGAAAAAATTGACTTTTTTAAAGAAGCCATAACTTGCCATATGAAAATATTGAAAATTCGAGAATTGAGTTTGGATTATAACTCAATTGGAATGATCTACTATAAAATGAAAGAATATAAAAATGCTCTTCAATATTTTGATGATGCGATTAGATTAGACTCTGACGACCATAGATTTTTTTACAATAAAGGTATTGTCCTAATTAAAATTGGGGAAACAGTAAATGGATGCAAGGCATTAAGCAGATCAGGAGAACTTGGAAGTTCCGTAGCTTATGAAGCGATTAGAGAGCATTGCCAGTAACTCGTTAATTCAAAAAAAGACTATTTAACAGTGGTTGAATTAAACTGTATAAAGGTGAATCATCGATACTGTAAAGCGTTTTGCACGAATTGGCAAGGTTCAATAAGCCATACCCTTTTGAACCCTGCCCTTGAGCTAGGTTTCCTTTCGCTAATGCTATGAAAGGAAGGTTCAAAAAGAAAGATCAAATTCTACTTGTACAGAATAGGAAAATCCTGTCCCTCTTGCGACAAAAAAAGAAGCCGCTAAAAATAGCGACTTCTTGGTGGAGACGGAGAGATTCGAACTCTCGTCCAGAACAAGGAAACCCTGTGCCTTCTACATGTTTATTTTTGATTCGGTTTTCGTGCCGGGCAAGGTTCAAATCAGACCTTCACCGCGACCTTAGATACTGGTGTCTCGTTGGTTTTCCGTATCACTATTCCAACCAGCGCTGCGTTTCGACACCCCTGGATCCTCCCGGCAGCACGTGGGGAGGAGGGATGATGGCATTTGCGTAATCCTAGATTAGGCAGCCATGGCGTAGTTAGACTCGCCGTGTATTATTTGGAAGGCATTGGTCACGGGAGATACCCCCAACTCCCGACATGCTTACACAGACCTTCAACCCGCTGTCAATACCAGTCGCCCCCAGGTCATTTGGAACGAAAAGCGGCGTTCTAACAAAATCGCCGCTTCCGAACTGTTTTTACAAACCTTAGCCCGAAAAAGTTCAGCCCTCGGCCGAATTGTTGTTGCCGCCCGAAAAATAATGCTCTTTTTGTTTGAAAAGCAGGTTGAACGAAGTCAGCGAACCGTAGCAGCGGGTGATGTACTGTTGAATATTCACCTTCTCCTCGTCCTCCATACTACTGGCGTTGACCCGCTGTTCCAGCACCCGGAGTCGGTCGCGGAGCATGACGATCTTGTGAAAGAAGGAATTTATAGGCCACTCTTTTTCCTGTAAGCCCTTCACACCGGGGCGGAGGATGAGCGTACCGTTCAGCCATTTATCACCCAACGGCACTATTTCGGATACGTCGGCCCATTTTTCCAGAATTGAAGTGAGGGCAATCTCCACATCCCGCATACTCACATCGACTCCATCCGGTTCAATAGCTTCCAGAATTTCAAGCTCCGTGTCGTAAGGCGTTTCGTCCACACCATAGTTGACGTAGGTGATGAGGTGGCCTTTGGTTTTTTGGTTGAGTACTACGCCCACGCCGAAGTCGGGGTGTTGCACCCGCGATCCTGTCCCTAGTAGTTGCATTTTGGCTGTTTGTTTTGGAAAATAAGTGGGGAGCGAATGGCTGGATGCGATCAGCGCTCCGTCATCTACTTTTTCCAAATACAGTGCCAACTTTTCTTACCCAGAAATAAATGAAGCCCAAAGCAAGGATTGCCCTGGGCTAGTATTACGAGAAACCTACTATTAATTACTCAATTGCGAGGTATCGAGTAAGAGCGAATCAACGAATAGGGAATCGCCGAGGGGTAGCACGCGGTTGAGTTGCTTGGGCCGGTTCCAGGGTCCGGTGGTGCGGCTGGCCATGTCAAGGGCCAAAATGGCAACGATGAGCGTAAAGACTATAAACACTACAATGAACATTCGGCGGTTTTTAGCGGGTTCGGCCATGAAAAATTACGGTTCTTTCAATTCGCTGATGCCCTGGTAATCGTCGTCGTCGTAATCGTCGTCGTCATCGCCCGCCCCGAATTCATTTTCAAGATCATGCATAAAAACGGCGTCGATCGCCTCTTCGAGGGTGGGCAGCACCAGTAAGTCGGCTATTTTGGAGTCTTCCAGAACTTCGGCAAAATCGTCGTTTTCAGTGGCAGCTACCAAGATACCAAGCTTGGTGGTACACAGGCGAACTAGTTTGCGAAGCGTCATCACCCCGCTGTTTTCGATACCCTGCGTTTGGTCCATCACCACGATGAGGTTGCTGTAGTCTTCGCTCAGCAAGTCACGGGCAACTTCCTCGAATTCTTCCGCAACGGCTTCGTCGAACTGGGCTTCTTTCAAGGTAATTACTGCGAACTGTTCTTTCCGGTCTATTTTGTAATCCATATTTTTTAGGGGTAGTTGAGTAATGGTGGGTAGTACGTTTGTTATAAAAAAAGCGATTTTAGTCTTGACTGGACAGTCAGGAGGTCAATGAACGCTTTATGTTTGTTGCGATTCGATCAAGAATATCGTCCTGACTATTTTTCTCAAAAACCATTCCAGTCACTTTTTCATAAAGTTCTACATAGCGGTCGCTGATTTGGCGGACCCAGGCGTCGTTCATTTCTGGAATTTGCTGGCCTTCCTTTCCCTGAAAGCCGTTCTCGATCAACCATTCCCGCACAAATTCCTTCGACAATTGCTTTTGTGGCAGTCCCTCCGCCTGGTTTTTTTCGTATCCTTCCTGGTAAAAGTAACGCGAGGAGTCGGGCGTGTGAATTTCGTCGATCAAATAAATGGTGCCATCGAGCTTACCAAATTCATACTTGGTATCCACCAAAATGAGCCCCTGGGCAGCGGCCATTTCGGTGCCTTTGGCGAACAAGGCGAGTGCGTACTTTTCCAATTGCTCGTATTCTTCTTCCGGCACAATGCCTTGTTTGAGAATCTCCTCACGAGAAATATCCTCGTCGTGCCCTTCGTGGGCCTTGGTGGTTGGCGTAATAATGGGTTGCGGTAGTTTGTCGTTTTCGCGCAGTCCGTCGGGCAGCGCGACACCACAAACCGTGCGTTTTCCTGCCCGGTATTCGCGCCAGGCGTGTCCTGCCAGGTAACCGCGCACGACCATCTCGACGGCGTAAGGTGCACAGCGCAAACCTACACCTACGTTCGGATCGGGAACTTCCAACAGCCAGTTGGGGACAATGTCAGCCGTAGCCTTCAAGAAGTGTGCGGCGATTTGATTTAGCACTTGGCCCTTGTAAGGAATTGCGCGGGGCAAAATCACGTCAAAAGCCGAAATGCGGTCGGTAGCGACCATGATCAGTTTGTCCTCGAAGGCATACACATCACGCACTTTGCCACGATAAAAGCTCTTCTGACCAGGAAATTGAAAATCAGTCCCTTTAATTGCATTCATTGTTATCCTGTAAATTTCTAAACAACTAGACCTCTCCACAACTAAACCCCTAAACTACCACTCAACCACCTTGCTCCGCTCCGACTGATCATAATACTGCCGTCGGCGGAGTTGGTAGATGTATTGGGCTTCGTTGGATTTCATGGCGTCGAGGATGGAGCGGGCTTGCTCTTCCGACATATTGAGCCGCCTTAGCCGCTCGAGTAGTTCTTCCCGCTGCGCCGCCAGTTCCACCTCCTGTTGCTCGCTCGTGGTGGTCAGCTGGGGTGGTGGAGGGGACAACTCGGGCTGGGTGGCCGGGGCATCGGGTACTTTGCCCGAAAAAACTGTTTTTAGCACTTGGTAATCATACCGTGCCGTTTGGTTGTACGGATCATGTCGAAGGGCGGTTTTAAGGTAAATTAAAGCCGCGGAGGTGTCGCCGTTTTGGCAGGTCAACAAAGCCAGTTGGGTATTGGCCGCCGAGGCGATTGCCGGATCGGCTACATGTTCCAAAAGTGTATATTCGGACTGAGCCAATTGCAAGCTGTCTATTTGAAAATAAGCGTGTGCGAGGTATAGGCGGCTGGCGGGTTCGGAAAAGATGGAGCCGTAGGTTATTTCTTTATATAGCCGGGCTGCTTTCTTGTAGTTCTGTTCGATATAGGCACTTTCCGCCTCTCGTTTGTCGCGGTTGGATTGGTCGATCGTGTTGAAGGAGCGATTGTCCCAAACCCAAAGCAGCAGATATAGCAATAGCGAGGTCATTTCCGGCCAGTCTTAGAGGAAGGGGCAATAATACGAATTATATCCTTAGAGTCGGAAAGTGCGAACGGTGATCAGCACGTCCAACAGCAAAAGCCCCAGGGCCGCCGCCAGGAAATAGTAGTATTTGTTAGACACCACGGCTACCTGGCGACTATCGACCAGTTGCCCTTTAATAGCATTCATGTCATCAAGGGCTTTCGGAAGCTGGTTAAGTTCGTTGGTCACGCGGTAGTAGTTTCCGTTTGTCGCCCCGGCCAAATCCTGTACGGCATCTTCATCGACTTTGGTGATGACGGTTTCGCCGTCCTCGTCCTTCATGATTTCGTTGTTGGTTACGATAGCGCTGCCAGTGGTCGTACCCACTGCCACCACGAAAAGATAAAAACCAAAGCGGCGAATATCATTAAAAAGAGAAGCGTCGCAATCGGCCCGCCGCTCTCCGTCGGTGAAGAGAAGCATGACCTTGGCCTTGTCCGAAGCGGCTGCGTCCATCGACAGCTTGGAGTAGGCCAATTCAAGCGAAGCGCAGGGATTGCTGCCACTTCCTGGCAGCAAATCCGTTTGCAGCGACTGCACATACAGATTGAGCGCCGCGTGGTCGTAGGTAAGGGGCGACTGAGTAAAGGCTTCGTTTGAAAAAACGATCAGCCCCATTCGACTGGAAGGGAGCGCTTCCAACAAGCCGTTGATCTCAAATTTAACTTTTTCCAGCCGGGTAGGGGAGACATCACCAGCATCCATAGACTTGGAGAGATCCACCAATAAATAAACATCTTTGCCCCTTGCCTCCAACTCGCGCGCCGATTCGCCAAATGAGGGGCCCAACAGGGCGATGATCAGAAGCGTAAATACAATGCTGCGGAGAAAAAACTTAATAATAAGGGCGCGGGAAGTAGTATTGAGCCGTCGGGCGACCCGGACGGTGCGGATAAAGAAAGCAGCGTAGGTCACCGCAAAGAGTATCACAAAAATAAATTCGGTCAGGCCGAAGGGGTAATTCCAGTTCATCGCAAAGGGGTTACGCACGTGTTGCGGTAGCCAAAATTAGACAATCCGGCTTTCTGACAAAGTTTTTTTGTGGGAATGTTTGTTAAAATCAAACCGATCCTTCTATCTTTGTGGCTCAATAGCCGGAGAGATGGGTGAGTGGCTGAAACCAGTAGTTTGCTAAACTGCCGTACCTCTAAAGGGTACCGCGGGTTCGAATCCCGCTCTCTCCGCATTATTGTTTTTTTAGATAAAAGACTTGAAGTAAAATCTTTTTCGGCAATTCCATTGTGGGGGATGGCGTAGCCCGGTAGCGCATCTGGTCTGGAACCAGAGGGTCGCAGCGGTTCGTCGCTGGAACGCCAGCCCGGACCATTCGAATCCTGTCTTCCCGACAGCACGGGAAGAGTATAGAAGTAAATATTTTTCGGGGAGTGGCGCAGCCCGGTAGCGCATCTGGTTTGGGACCAGAGGGTCGCAGGTTCGAATCCTGTCTCCCCGACATTTTTAGAATATTTGAGAGAGATATCTGGCTTGGGACCAGAGGGTCGCAGACGGTCGGCCGCTGCCGTTCGAATCCTGTCTCCCCGAATATAAAAGAGGCAGCTCATAAGAAGCTGCCTCTTTCTTTTCACGGTCTCGTAGCTCAGCTGGATAGAGCATCTGCCTTCTAAGCAGACGGTCACAGGTTCGAATCCTGTCGGGATCACCAAAAATGCTCAGCTGGATAAAGAACCTGCCTTCTAAGCAGGCGGCCCTAGACGGTCGGCCGCTGGTTCGCCAGCCCGGTGCCGTTCGAATCCTAGCGCGATCACTAAAAAGCCTTGCCGAAAAATTCGGCAAGGCTTTTTACTTTATCTAGTATTCTGAAAATCAACTTCAAACAAAAGGCTCAGAAAACCGCTCAAAATGGCAAGTGTAGCCATTGGGATTTCTCACTAGGTAATCCTGATGCTCCGGTTCTGCTGCCCAAAAGGTAGTGTAGGGTTCCAAGGTAGTGGCGACGGTACCTTTCCATCTTTTGGAATCGTTCACGATTTTGATCATTTCATCCGATTCGCTTTTTTCTTCTTCATTTTGGAAAAAGATGGTTGATCGGTAACTCGAGCCTACATCGTTGCCCTGTCGATTGACCGTGGTCGGGTCGTGAATCCGAAAGAAGAAATCCAGTAGTTCCCGAAACGAGGTCTCACTGGGATCGTAGGTTATTTCCATCCCTTCGGCATGACCGGGATGGTTTCGGTAGGTGGGGTTTTCGTTTTCTCCGCCGATGTACCCTACTTCGGTGTCTTTCACGCCGGGCCGCACCCGAAAAAGGTCTTCCATTCCCCAGAAACATCCGCCTGCTATATATGCCTTTTTTAAGTCGCTCATTTTTCGATAGTTTGTTTTAAGGTGTTTTTTTATTCTAACCGTTTCCTGGTTATTAGCCTGCTTTTTCCGTGCAACTTACTGCGTTCATAACAAAATCAGTTACCTTTTGTTCCGGCATCTCGCACGGCTTCAGGATTTCAGATTTGGTAGTAATGTAGTAGTTCAAGCTGATAAAATCCGTGCCTCCCAGCTCCTCGGCGTAAAGCTTTATGCTTTTCCCGTTGTTAAAATCAGTACGGGTCACGCCGTATTTTTTACTTTGAAACCGTACCTCGGAATACCCGATGGGAATTTCCAATATATGTTCTAGC
>NZ_JBGSXF010000655.1:0-4693 GCF_041751555.1 Persicitalea sp.
TCCACTAAATCGTCCAGATGAGAGGACTTTTGGAAGATATGGTCACGTTCGTGCATCCGTACGATTCGCTTGCGGACACAGGAAATCAAATAAGCTTTCGCCACAACTGATGGATTGAGTGACTTACGATACAACCATAAATTTACAAATACATCCTGCACACAGTCCTGCACCTTTTCACGATGACCCAGCAATGATCTGCCATAGCCAACTAATGCAGGCTGGTGTCGCTCGAACAATGCCGAAAATGCTGACTCATCGCCCGAAATTATGTCTTGCCAGAGTTGGTCGTCGGTTTTGAGAGAGGTAATCAAAATAAGTCAAATTACTTTTCAATTAGACAAATTTAAGAAAAATAATGACTTTGGCAAGTAGTTTGATGTGTACTTATTTTAGCCAATGAACCATTTAACCGCCCGAATTGAATTGCTGTCGTACGCAGTTTTTTCGTAGTACAGGAATAAGAGACTCCCAATAAAGAGGGAAAAGTATTTTGCGGTGTTGGCTGCCCCGCACTCCTATCATTCAGCAGCCGATGCTTTCCACTGGCAAAGCTGCTATGGTATTCTTAAACATGCCGATGTCTACATTGCTACACCGCTTTGGTCTTTATTCTATTATCGCTACCGCGCTCCTTATCACTTTTCTACAATAATTTTTGTAGACCGGGTCAGAGTCTGTTTGCCCTTGAACTTCGCGGTTACGCTCAAAGTATGTGTCCCGATTTCGGCGACTTTTGCATTAGAGGGCTGATAACCCGCTTTGACGGTTTCGATCAATTTTCCATTTAGCAACACCTCCACAACATCGGGCTGCTGGTTAAATTCCCGATACACATACTGAATCGGGATGGATTCTTCTTCTTTGAATCGCTGTGCTTCCTGCGGTCTGGTGATATTAAATACACCTCTCGTCACTAGCCCGGTGCCAATATCCAGCAACCGATACTTGATTACCTCATCGGCTACCCAAACGATCATCGTGTGGCGCTCGCCCGATGCGATTTGCCCCCAACCCTGGGCTGTGGAGGTGTGATCAATCGGGACGGGACTCGCCATTCGACCATTCTCCACATACCAATAGTAAACATTGCCGCGTGCGTTAGGCCGGGCATATTTTTCGTCAGTACTGCTGATGAGGATTACTTTTCCATTTGCCAGTTTTACACCTGATGGTGGGTAACTGTCTTCGCCCCCCGCATGACCTTTTAGAAAAAAATCCTTCCCCGTCTCGTCGCGATAGCACATAGAGTTATCTTCGCCATTGCCTTCGTACCAAACGAGATGGCTGTCGCCAGTAGCCCCAAAGAAACCTTCGGGGCCCCACGGTTTCGACTGTAGCTTTGTCAAATAGACATTGTTGGACCATTGTCCGGTAAAGCCATTGTAAATACGACCCGAAATGTTGCGGTCGGAGGGGCCACCAGTCATCCAACGATAGTTAAAATGCACATTTCCATTATGATCAGCGGTTATGGACGGGCGTCGCTGTCCGCCTTCTTCCCGTGGAATGACGGTTTTCCTATCCCAGTCGGAACTGTTGATCGATCGGGAATAAAAGTAATTTTTCTCGCCTCCTCCCTTTTCCCGCCACATGATGCGGAGAGTGTCGAGGGCATCGACCACTACGTCGGCTCGAGTGCTATTTCTAGTTGGGATTGGCTTTTCTACTGTTGTTTTCCCCTCCTGCGAGACTTTGGCGAAGTAAGTTCTATTCCGCTCCTGATTTACCCAAACAACATACGCATTACCGAACTTGTCGGCTGCTATTTCGGGAAAGTGAATGGGAATGCTGTTGGCGCTTGTATCGGTCACAGCAAGGGGCTTATCCCACTGGCCATTACGGAAACGGCTATACAAGATGCAGCCGGTTTGAATGCTGTCGCCCGCATAAACAATTGGCTTCAACCAGACCATATGAAACTCCCCGTTGTCCCCGGCGGCTATACGCACTCTGGATGATTTGGTTGAACCAGCTACCGTCTCAATAATACCATTCTCCACCTGTGCCATAGCCAAGGGCAAGCCAAGGCTTATCACGGCACTGATAATGAATGCGATGGCTTGCTTGACGGACACGTCCCAGTAATTGGTCAAAAACTTCATTAGTGAACTACTATAAAATTTCATAAATGTCTACTGATGGCCGACTCTCCTCTAGCGCATCCATTTGGGTACTGATTTACTGGTAGAAAGATGTTCTTTCATGTTACTTAAGTTCTGGGAAAGTCCGAATTGGGCTGTACCGCTTGTAATTTTCGTACGTTTTTTCACCTTCCGGCCCCAGGCGTGGATCGTTGGTTTTTTTGAGATAAGCCAACAACTGGTTTCCTAAGTTCTCCCGCGTCGACTGGTAGGCAGTTTCGTTAGCTAAATTTTTCAAGCAGTAAGGATCTTTTCTAATGTCGTACAACTCCACCTCTGGTCGTTTATCTACCGCCATGTGAAAGTAGTTGCTAATAGCCGGGTCGTCGCGGCGCAGGTTCAGCACTGACTCGTCGAATTCGTTGATGTCATGGTAGCCGCCGTGCACGGGACCGAGGCTGCCATCTTCCTCAAACTTTTGCGGGTCACCGGCAGGCCAGCGTTCTGGATGAATGTTCCAGATGTATAGATGGTCCGCTGTACGCATGGCGCGTTGAGGGTAGCCCAGGTTGTTCCAGCGCGAGGAAGAGTGGCGTTCTCTCGAAGCGTATACCGCCGAGCGTTCCCTATCAATCGTGCCTGACTTTTCACTAGTTAGAACTCTCATCAGATTCTTACCCGCCATGCCGATGATTTCCGGCGCGTCCACGCCTGCCGCCGCCAGGAAGGTCGGGGCCATGTCCACCAGACTTACAAGATCGTCCACGGTTCGTCCACCCTTGATTTTTTCACCCCAGCGGATGGCCAGCGGCATGTGAATGCCGTATTCATAGCAGTTAGCCTTGGCACGGGGAAAGGGCATGCCGTTGTCGGAGGTCACGACGATCAGTGTGTTTTCCAGTTCCCCCATGGCTTCCAACGATTTGACCATCCGGTCGAGGTGGTTGTCCTGCCACTGAATTTCGTAAAGGTAATCGAGCATGTCGCTTTTCACTTCGGGGACGTCGGGCAGAAATCCGGGTACTTTCACGTCGCCAAGTTTCATGCCGCTTTCTACGCCGATGCCCGTCGGGTAGCGGCGGTGGGGCTCAGCGGCCCCGAACCAGAAGCAGAACGGCTGACCTTCTGTCCGGTCGGCCAGGAAATCCTCAAAGTTGGCGGCATAGTCGTTGTCGTTGATGTTTTGCGGCGATTCGAGCCTGCGCTTGTTGTACGCTTTTCCGGCAGGGTTATTATCGCGCCCCACAACTTTGCCGGGTCCCCAACCTTTTTGCGTCATACCGACGTGGTAGCCTGCGCGTTCCAGTAAACCGGTGTAGGTCGTTAAGTCGGCGGGGAAAGTACTGGCGTGGGTACCCGCCTCCTGCACCTGCCAGCAGTTCATGCCCGTCAGGATGGCTGCCCGCGACGGACTGCAACCTGGCGAGGCCGAAAAGGCATTGGTAAACAAAATTCCTTCCCGCGCCACGCGGTTAAAGGCGGGCGTCCTAACGGCCTTAAATCCGTATGCCGAGGCATGGGGATAGGACTGGTCGTCTGAGATGACAAAGAGGATATTAGGGCGCAAGTGATCGGCGGAGGTGGTTGCGCTGATTTTCTTTGGGTTGTTTAGACAAGAGAAGACTGCGGACAATGGTAATAGCAAAAGAGAGCAAAAACAGGTCTTGTTAAAAAAATTCATTATTCTAAAAGAAGTGTGACAACATTGACAAACAAAGAGGCCAATCGTTTTGAACTACTTAAAAGGATCGGCTTCGAGGGGTGCTTTTAGAAAATGGGCATAAGCCGCAGAAGGCGAAGAATAGCGCCAAGTAATTTTAATTCATACTTACGTCAAGAACGGTCTATTGGGGTTGTCCAATTTAGCGATACACTTTTTAAGCTACAATATTTTTTGCTCACAGTCCTAGCTTCATTTCAGCATTGTGCCGGACGATCGATTGCACCCTGGTGTATTGGTCGATCACGGCACGGGTGGCTTGCTTGGTCTGTTGCATGATCTGCGAGTCGTCGGCCATTTTGAACTTGACAATGGTCGCAAAATTTTAAAGCAGACTTATTCTCACCTCTATAAATTGACTTTGGCTGTGATCTTTACCCAATGTGAAATTATCTAATATGAGAATGGGGATTTTCCATAACCACTACAAACGGCATGCGCTCATCAATTTGATTTTACATTATACAAACGGACGTTTGAAAAATGTAAAAGCTTACTGGCTTGCCCTGGGACCAGAACTTTCCGCTCGTGAAACACTTGGGTAGCCTCCAAATGTACGTCGCCTATACCGCGTCTAGAAGTTTTGATAAGGGGCGTCCGGCCTGATCAGACGATACGAAGCGGGGCATCTACCATGGGCGCACAACCCCTGACCGGTGGTGGTTGGGCAGGCAGAGCTCGGCTTCTCAAATCCTTTCGGATTGAACTTTGTATTTTCCCACCCGGGGATCAGCCAGACCCTGGGTATTAGGAAGGCGCGCTCATATGGCCCGAGGCTGGGGGACCGGGAGGGCTGGGGAATACAAACTATTTCGCCGCCTTACGTTCAATTTAGCCCAAGACTGAATCTCACTTCCGGCATTTCTTAGATTTATGGGTCAGCCTGGCC
>NZ_JBGSXF010000656.1:0-16069 GCF_041751555.1 Persicitalea sp.
CATAACGTCTGAGGCCAGAGCACTGCCGCCGGGCGAGTTGATTCGTAGGACGACGGCCTTGATCTTGTCGTTCTCGCGGATTTTGCGAAGTTCCTTCACAAACGTCTCGGAACCGATATTGTCCTCGTCGCCCTCACCCGATATAATCGTGCCCTCGGCAATGACGACGGCTACACGTTTGTTGAAGTCACCCTCGTCGCTGGGATGATCGCTTTTAAGATATTTGCCCAGGCCAACGAACGTAATGTCTTTCTTTTCGTCCAGTTTGAGTTCTTTTTTGAGTGCCGTTTCCAACTCATCGGAATAGCCAAGATGGGTGACAAGCTTGTACCGGGCGGCAGATTCAGCACTCGTGACCGCCAGCGAGTCGGCCAGTCCGCGCAGTTCGGAGGCAGGGATGTTGCGAGATTTTGAAACATTGTCGATGTAGTTGCCGTAGAGGGCGTCGAGTAGTTCGATCGACTGCTGCTTGCTGGCCTCGCTCATATCAGTACGGGAGAAAGTCTCGACGGCACTCTTGAATTCCCCGACCTTGAATACCAGCGGCTTGACATCCAGTTTGTCGAAAGTACCCTTGTAGAACTCGTAGTCAGCCGATAACCCGTTCCATTCCAGCAGTCCGGCGGGATTAAGGTAAATTTTATCGGCCAGCGAGGCCAGGTAGTAGCCCTTTTCGGAATAATACTCGCCGTAGGCATACACGAACTTCTTGGACTTCTTAAATTCAAGTAGTTCATCGCGGATTTCTTCCAGTGATGCCCAACCTGCCCCAGGATTCTCAGCTTTAATATAGATGCCCTTGATGTGGTCGTCCGTAGCGGCGTAGGTGATGGCTTCGCGGATGTCTTTCAGCCCGATGGTTTCCTCGCCGCCACCGAAGGCGCCCAATTCTGCAAATGGATTTTCCACGCCGACTTCCTTGATTGGCTTATCGAGGTCGAGCCGTAGCACAGAGTTATCTTTGACGACAGTTTTGTCCTCGCTGGAAAGGGCCGAGCCAACGCCCGCTAAGATGAAGAAGGAGAGAATGAAGAATAAAAATAACCCGACGAGTGTAGCCAGGACAAATTTCAGAAACTGCAACATAAGAATTTCGACTTGCTATAAATGATCGTATGAAATATTGTATCGCAACAAAACTAATAAAATAAAGTCCCTGCCCGCGTGACTAATTTTGGCTAGTGGTTTATAACTCGCCCGAGCGGTCAAATGACGGTTTATAAATTTATGCCGAAAACCAAACCGTAGTCGATTTGTTCTATTTTTGCAAAAACTCTTATAAACACTTTCATGCCAAAAACCTTACTACTGCTGCGCCACGCCAAAGCCGAAGACCAATCGCAGATGTTCAAAGATTTTGACCGCGAACTGACCAGTCGTGGCATCATGGACGCCGCCCGAATGGGACACTACCTCAAAACGCAAGGCATTGCCGTCGATGCCATCAAGACCAGCGGCGCGGCGCGTACCTATCAGACCGCCAAAATCGTGGCCGAGCAGTTGAAATTCGAGGTGGACAATATCGAATCGGTGGACAAAATATACAGCGGCGGGCCACAGGCGTATCTGGCGACCATCAACGCCACGCCCAACGCCGTAAACACGCTCCTGCTCAGCGGCCACAACCCCGATATCAGCTACCTTGCCGAGTACCTGACGAATGCCGATGTAGGTTCGATGCAAAAGTGCAGCATGGCGATCATCGTTTTCGACGACCAGAGTTGGGCGGAGATCTCCGGCAAAACGGGCAAACTGGACAAGTTGGTAACACCGGACGATTTGAAACAATCGCCCGCCTGAGTAGTTCCCCTCCCCTAAATCCCAATTTATCTTGACCTTTGAAGTAACGATTCTCGGGGCCGGTTCAGCCACGCCTACTCTGTCCTCCCACGCCTCGGCGCAGGCTGTGCAAGTGGGCAGCGATTATTATCTGATCGATTGTGGGGAAGGCACACAATATCGGCTGCTCGATCAGAAAATTCGTCCGAGTCGTTTGAAGGGTATTTTTATCACCCATCTGCATGGTGACCATTATTTCGGACTTTTCGGGTTACTGACCAGCCTTAGCCTGGGCAGTCGTACCGAAGATCTACTGTTGTTCGGCCCCAAAGGATTGAGCGAAATCCTGACCGAAGTTTTCCGGCAGTCCGACACGCGCCTTTCCTATTATCTGGATTTTCAGGAAATCGACGCCGGGAACCCCGGCTTGATTTACGATGCGCCTTCCTTCAGCGTAAGTACCCTGCCACTGCGGCATCGCATTCCCTGCACGGGCTTTCTGTTTCGTGAGAAAATCGGGGAAAGAAATCTGATCAAGGAAAAGCTGTCGCCCGACATGAGCCACGAAGCCCTGCGCACGCTCAAAAGCGGTAAGGACGTGTCGGGGGAAGCCGGGGGAATCCTGTATAGTTACGAGGAATTCACTACGCCTCCTCCCCCACCCCGCACCTATGCTTATTGTTCAGATACGATCTTCCGGCCCGAACTTGTACCTTATTTAAAGGATGTCGATTGCCTTTACCACGAAGCTACTTTCCGGGAGGACGAACTTGCTCGCGCCAACAAAACGCACCACTCCACGGCGGGTCAGGCGGCTACTTTGGCTAAGGAGGCGGGCGTGGGCAAATTGCTGATCGGCCACTTGTCTTCCCGTTACGCCGAGGTTGGGCCATCGTTGGACGAAGCCCGGAGCATTTTCCCAGACACCTACCTCGCTGAGGAAGGAACAACTTACTCGGTTTAGTGCCGGCAACAATCCTGTCTTAAGGCGTGTCATAATTGTTGCAGACCGGATAAAAAATTCGTAGCAAAATGCCTACTTTTTTGCGAGTTCAAAGCCCTTTTAGGATATAGTACAGATTAATTAGTAACATTGTACTACGTCCATAATATTTTGTTTTTGGGGGCTTCTACCGAACATCTTTTCTTATTATATTGCGTGAGTTTGCGGCAAAATTTACTTGCTCGCTTTCTGACCCGTTAATGTATCGTTCGCTTCACTGCAACAATATTGCGATTTTACTAATACCAATCCTCTGTTTAATAGATGACCCATCTTTCTGAAGAAATAATAGATCAACCTGGGCTGTACCGTCCTGAATTTGAACACGATGCCTGCGGAATTGGCTTTCGTGCGCACATGAAGGGACGCCGCTCGCACCAGATCGTGGCCGACGCCATCCACATGCTCGAACGTATGGACCACCGCGGTGCCTGCGGTTGCGACCCCAACACGGGCGATGGAGCCGGGCTGCTGCTACAGATTCCCCACGAGTTTTTCGTGGAAGAATGCTTTGATCTGGGTTTCCAACTACCTGACAGCGGCGAATACGGCGTCGGGATGATTTTCTTCCCGCAGGATAAGGAGCTACGCGAGGAATGCCGGGATATCATCAACCGCAGAATTAAGAAGCTGGGTATGACGCTGCTCGGCTACCGCAAGGTACCTACGCTGAACGACACCCTGGGCGAAGGATCGCTTTCGGTGGAGCCCATCGTGGAGCAGCTTTTTGTGAAGCGTCCCGACTTGATTGAGGATGATCTGGCTTTCGAGCGCAAGCTGTTTATTCTTCGTCAGGTAGTTAACAAGTTGATTGCTTCGGTCAAGGGTGCGAAAAATCAGTTTTACTTT
This sequence comes from Persicitalea sp., assembly GCF_041751555.1. Taxonomy (NCBI): domain Bacteria; kingdom Pseudomonadati; phylum Bacteroidota; class Cytophagia; order Cytophagales; family Spirosomataceae; genus Persicitalea; species Persicitalea sp. Next base: position 3,632 of record NZ_JBGSXF010000656.1, read on the forward strand.
TCTTCACTTTCCAGTCGCACCATTTCTTACAAAGGTCAACTTACGACCAATCAGCTAAAATATTACTTTCCCGATCTCGATAACGAGTCGGTAGTTTCGGCTTTCGCCGTGGTACACTCGCGTTTTTCGACCAATACTTTTCCTTCCTGGAAATTAGCCCAGCCCTTCCGCTATATTGCTCACAATGGTGAGATCAACACGGTAAAGGGCAACGTGAACTGGATTCGGGCCGGGGAAAAATCTCTGGAATCGGAATATTTCACGAAAGAGGAAATGGAAATGGTTCTGCCGATCTGCGACATCAGGCAGTCAGACTCCGCTAATCTTGACAACGCCATCGAGCTCCTCTACCTCACGGGCCGTTCGCTGCCGCACGTGATGATGATGCTCATCCCCGAAGCCTGGGCCGACAACGAACAAATGGATCCCGTCCGCAAGGCATTTTACGAGTACCACGCCGCCATTATGGAGCCTTGGGACGGTCCGGCCTCTATTTCGTTTACCGACGGCAAGATCGTGGGTGCGACGCTCGACCGCAACGGTCTGCGCCCGTCGCGATACTGGGTGCTGGACGACGACACAGTAATCATGGCTTCCGAAGCCGGGGTGCTGGAAGTGGATCAGGCGAAGGTCGTCAAGAAAGGGCGCCTGCAGCCGGGTCGCATGTTTGTGGTGGACATGGAAGAAGGCCGTATCATTCCCGATGAGGAGTTGAAAGCCGAAATCTGCGCCCGCAAACCCTATCAGCAATGGCTGGATGAATACAAACTACACGTAGACGACCTCGACCAGCCGATCAGGATGTACCGGCAGTACGACGACGCTGCGCTCACCAAGCGGCAGATGGCTTTCGGTTTCACTTCCGAAGACCTGCGGATGATCCTGGCCCCAATGGCGCAGCTAGGTAAAGAAGCCATCGGCTCCATGGGAACGGATGTACCGCTGGCGGTACTTTCGGAACAGAGCCAACATCTTTCCAATTACTTCAAACAGCTCTTTGCGCAGGTTACCAACCCGCCCATCGACTCGATTCGCGAACGGTCGATCATGTCCCTGATCGGTTTTGTAGGAGCCAATGAAAATATCCTGTCCGAAACGCCGGATCACTGTCGCCAAATCGAACTACCCCATCCGGTGCTGACCGTGCCGGAGTTCGACAAGCTGCGCTTTGTGGATAAAAACCATTTTCAGGCCAAGACCATCAATACCTACTTTTTCGTCGATCAGGGCGGTAAGGGTATGGTTCGGGCTCTGGAGCGCATTTGTCAATACGCCGAAGACGCCATCGAGGACGGTTTTGAGATTATCATCCTCTCCGACCGCGCTATCGACTCCGATCACGCGCCCGTGCCGTCGCTACTGGTGACTGCCGCTGTACACCACCACTTGATCCGTAAAGGTTTGCGGGGAGCGGTGGGGATTTTGGTCGAAGCCGGGGACATTTGGGAAACGCATCACTTCGCTACCCTGATTGGCTACGGCGCGGCGGGGATTTGTCCCTACATGGCCTTCGAGTCGCTGGCCTTCATGAACCGCACCAATCGCATCGATGGTGATTTCAAGGATGAGGTACTTTTTGCCAATTACATCAAAGCGGTTAATAAGGAGTTACTCAAGATATTCTCCAAAATGGGAATATCCACTTTACAATCTTACCAGGGTGCGCAGATTTTCGAGTGCCTGGGCCTGAACAAGGAGGTAGTTGATAAATACTTTACGGGTACCATTTCTCGCATCGGCGGCCTGGGCATCGAAGAAATCGCCCGCGAGGTTCTTGTGCGCCACAAGGTGGCCTACCCCGATACGCCCGGCTTAAATCCGCACCTCGAAGTGGGTGGCTTCTACCAGTGGAAGCAGCGCGGCGAATCGCACCTGTTCAATCCGCAAACGGTTCATCTACTTCAACAAAGTACCAAAACCAACGATTATAATTTATTCAAAAAATATTCAAAACTCATTGACGATCAGAGCCATGAGGCAATGACGTTACGAGGTTTAATGCAGTTCAAGAAAGGCGAATCAATCCCTATCGAAGAGGTGGAGCCCGTGGAGAGCATTTTTAAGCGCTTCGCAACGGGTGCCATGTCCTTCGGCTCCATTTCGTGGGAGGCTCATACCACGCTGGCCATCGCCATGAACCGCATCGGCGGCAAATCCAACTCTGGTGAGGGCGGTGAAGACGAGCGCCGTTTTGAGTCGCTGCCTAATGGCGACTCGATGAACTCGGCTATCAAGCAGGTGGCCTCGGGCCGTTTCGGAGTAACGAGCTACTACCTCACCAATGCCCAGGAACTACAAATCAAGATGGCCCAGGGTGCCAAGCCCGGTGAAGGCGGACAACTCCCCGGCCATAAGGTGGACGACTGGATCGGCCGCACTCGTCATTCCACACCCGGTGTGGGTCTGATTTCGCCACCGCCACACCACGATATTTATTCCATCGAGGATCTGGCGCAGTTGATTTTTGATCTGAAAAATGCCAATCGTCAAGCCCGAATCAGCGTCAAGCTGGTGTCGGAGGCGGGCGTCGGTACCGTAGCCACGGGCGTGGCCAAGGCCCACGCCGACCATATTTTGATTGCGGGTTACGACGGCGGCACGGGCGCTTCGCCGCTCAGTTCTATTCGTCACGCCGGATTGCCCTGGGAACTGGGCCTGGCTGAAACGCACCAAACCCTGGTCAAGAACAAACTGCGAGGCAGGGTAACCATTCAATCCGACGGGCAGATTCGAACGGGTCGCGATATGGCGATCGCTGCCATGCTCGGGGCAGAAGAATGGGGGGTAGCTACCGCCGCGCTAGTGGCGGCAGGTTGCATTATGATGCGCAAATGCCATCTCAACACCTGCCCCGTCGGTGTGGCTACGCAGCGGAAGGAACTGAGGGCACTTTTTACGGGCAAGCCCGAACACGTGGTGAATATGTTCTACTTTATGGCTACCGAAATGCGCGAGATCATGGCGCAACTGGGCTTCCGAACTGTCAACGATATGATCGGTCAGGTTCAGCACCTCGAAATGCGGCCCGATCTGAAGCATTGGAAGTACAAGAACTTAAATTTCGACGCTATTTTATATAAAGAAGAAGGCGGGTTGGATGTGGCACAATTCAAGCAAGAAGAGCAAGATCACGGCATCGAACACGTGTTGGACCGCCAATTGATCGAAACTGCTCGACCCGCTCTGGAAAGGGCCGAGGAAGTCTACGCCGAATTCCCGATCATCAACCTCAACCGCTCGTTGGGAACGATGCTCTCCAACGAAATATCAAAACTCTACGGGGGCGTCGGCCTGCCGACCGGGACGATTCACTTCAAATTTCGGGGAACAGCAGGGCAGAGTTTCGGAGCCTTCAATACTGCGGGACTTCGCATGGAATTGGAAGGCGACGCGAATGACTACTTCGGCAAGGGCCTCTGCGGTGCCGAATTGATCGTATATCCCGACCGTGATGCCAAGTTTAAGCCCGAGGAAAACATTATCATCGGCAACGTCGCCTTCTACGGTGCGACTTCCGGCGAAGCTTACATAAGAGGAACCGCCGGAGAGCGCTTTTGCGTAAGGAACTCGGGAGCCAAAGTCGTGGTGGAGGGCGCAGGTGACCACGGATGTGAGTACATGACGGGTGGCGTGGCGATCGTTCTCGGTGAAACGGGCCGCAACTTTGCCGCCGGTATGTCGGGCGGCGTAGCTTACGTCTGGGACAAGGAAAACGACTTTAAGGAAAAAGTAAACTATGAGATGGTGTCAGTCGATACGCTGAGCGAGGAAGACGAAGGCATCCTCCGCCAATACATCGACAAGCACTTCCAGTACACAACCAGTAATGTCGCCTTCCAGATCACCCAAAACTGGCAGGACATCATGAAGCAGTTCGTTAAAGTCCTGCCCAACGATTTCAGAGACGCTCTCGCCAGCCGAGGCGTAACTCTTGCGCAGCAAGTAGCTGACAAGAGTGTGGTATATGGAGATGTGGTAGTGAATGTAAATTAATTTTTTGGAGGATAAAGGGAGGAAAGGAGGAAGGAAGAAAGGAAAAATATAGGAACGTTATTTGCCATAAGTTTCTTCCTTTCCTCCCTTTATCCTTTCCTGCTTTCCTCCTCGTGTTTTTATCAATAGCGTGATGGGAAAACCAACCGGATTTTTAGAGTTTGATCGTGAATTGCCCAAGAAGCGTCCCGTGGAGGAGCGGGTTCATGACTATAAAGAAATTGAAAGTGCGCATACTGAGGAACACTCGCGTACTCAGGCAGCGCGTTGCATGGACTGCGGGATACCTTTTTGCCATAACGGATGTCCGCTTGGCAACATCATTCCCGACTTCAACGATGCAGTTTATGACCAGAATTGGGCGCTAGCCTACGATATTCTGGCTTCGACCAACAACTACCCCGAATTCACGGGCCGCATTTGTCCCGCGCCCTGCGAGGCATCTTGCGTATTGGGTATCAACAAGCCGCCCGTAGCCATCGAGTTTATCGAAAAATCCATCGCCGAGAAAGCCTTTGAAATGGGTTTGGTCAAGCCCCGGCTTCCCAAAAAGCGGACGGGTAAGGCCGTGGCCGTGGTGGGTTCCGGTCCTGCGGGTATGGCGGCAGCTTCACAGTTGAACCAGGCGGGTCATACCGTTACACTATTCGAGCGTGCTGACCGTATCGGCGGACTGCTTCGCTACGGTATTCCCGACTTCAAGTTGGAAAAGCGCATCGTGGATCGTCGCCTGGCGATCATGGAGCAAGAAGGCATCGAGTTTCGGACAAATGTCGAGATTGGCAAGAACATAAAGGCTAACGAATTGCTGCGTGATTACGACGCTGTGGTACTTGCCACTGGTTCCACTGTACCGCGCGATCTGAAGATAGAAGGCCGAAATCTAAAAGGCGTTCATTTCGCCATGGAATTTCTTAGCCAGCAAAACAAGCGCGTGGCTGAAATTTCGGTGGAAAAAGACCACCAGGGGCTCGACTACCAAAACGGCGATCTTCTGGCTACGGATAAGCACGTGGTTGTCATCGGCGGTGGCGACACAGGATCTGACTGCGTGGGTACTTCCAATCGTCACGGGGCCAAGTCGGTGACGCAAATCGAGCTACTACCCATGCCTCCACAGGATCGTGATGCTACCACGCCCTGGCCCAACTGGCCTATGATGATGCGGACCTCCACTTCGCACGAGGAAATGGATAAAGACGATGATTCGAGGCAATGGTCGATTAATACAAAAGCTTTCCTCGGCGACGAGGCGGGCAACCTCAAAGCCCTCAAAATTGTGAAGCTCGACTGGCAGATGAATCCCGAAACGGGGCGACTCAGCATGCAGGAAGTACCCGGCACCGAGGAGGAAATCCCCTGCGACCTGGCACTGTTAGCCGCCGGATTTTTGCACCCGCAACAAGAGCGTTTGCTCAACGACCTGGATCTGGAATATGACGAGCGTGGCAATGTCAAGGCCCAAAAGTACCAATCGACTACCAACGAGAAAGTTTTTGCGGCGGGCGATTGCCGCCGGGGACAATCGCTGGTCGTGTGGGCCATCAGTGAAGGCCGCGAAGCCGCCCGCGCTGTGGACGAGTTCCTGATGGGTGAGTCGCTGCTTGAAGCCAAGGCGATGTCAATGCTGACACCGGAGTTCGCGCACGTTTAAATTATTTGGTTTAAAGGTAGGCAGCCCGCGCTGTGTAATTTCTGAAAAGTTCAACTTGGGGTTGCCATACTTATTGTTTATAGTTTTCAGGTGTCTCCTTCTAAAATACCAACCGTCACAGCACCATCTGCAAGACTACGCCTACCATGATCGTCATTGTAAAGCTTAGCAACGTTCCGATAAGTACATATTCGGTCAGTTTTAGGTCGTCATCCCGAAAGCGCAATAGCGCTTTGGCAGCAATCAATAGGCCAATTGCTTCGAATTGATTATTCAGCAGGAAAGTTAGGATCAATACGCGCTCCAGCATTCCGATCCATTTACCTGCTTCATTCAACGACTCTCCTTTTGCAGCCACCTGCTCGCGCCAGCGGCTGGTGGACATTCCCACAGCGAAGCCTAGTGGATAGGTGCACAGCAGGTACGTCGTTAGTATGGCCCAGAAGCGAAAATTTCCAAAAAAGGAGACTACCACCATCCGCAAATATCCGAATCCTTCGATCAGGAAAAGCCAAGTGACAATTAGAATGGAGATATGGAGTAGTTGATCCAGGAGAAAATTCTTGAAGCTTCGCTGGGTTTGATAGAGTTTCCATAGGTCGATTCCCAAATGGGTCACTGCAACGAATAAGCCCGCTCCTACGCTACCTGTGAAAAGCCCCGCCATCGTTCCCGTAATCAACACATGAGCGTACAGGTAAGGTGAACGTTCTTTCCGTCTTTCCTTATTCTGAACCCAATAGTTGGGTTGCAGAAAAAAATCGGTCAGCAAGTGAGCCGCTACGAGCTTCAGGAGTACGATCGCCTGATCGGCGTCAAACAACAGCGGCATGGTCTGTTTGATTTGAGAGAATCGTTTGTATCTGGTCGTAGCGATGGAGTATTTTCTCGATCAGTGGCCAGCCTGCGCCCTTGATGCGGCTATGTACTGAAGGCTGGGAAATACCTAGCCGTTTGGCTATTCCCGACTGCGTTTCGTTGCGTAAGGTCCAGTAAAGCGCCTCTGATTGGTGCGCCGTGCGGTCACTTTCCAGATAATCGAGAGTTGCGGTATGAACCTCCCACTCATCATTAATGTCGGCACGAGCAGTAACGATCCGTGTCCACTGGTCTTTGCTCTTCATTTCCTCCAAAGCTCGTCCCGAATACCAGAACGCTTCCCCATCCGAGTCGGACACCCGCTCGTTGATTAGCCCCACTTCTCCAATGCCGACAGACACGCGAACCTGCACCATTAACTTGCTGTGGAGATAGGTTTTAAGGCAAATACATTCGTATAGAGCGTTCTCTCTCAGCAGAATTTGAAAATTATCTCCCCGAATGAAGTATTCGTACTTACCTAGCGATTTTTCAGCCAGGTAGTCAAAAGCCCGTCTTAATTGCAGACGCCGCTTAGGCGGCATCTTAGCCGAATCTCGTACATCTCCCGTAACTACTTGATAGACTTCCATGGTACAATTATAGAACAAACAATCTATATATCATAATTATAGATTGTTTGTTCTATAAAAACGGGGAAACTCATAAAGTCCCCTCCGGAATGAATAAGTTGACAGCTTAACTCGTCAAACCAACTCTGCATCCAGCGAAATCTCAGCGTTCAGCAGCTTCGAAATCGGACACCCTTTCTTAGCGCCCTCGGCGATTTTTTTGAATTGCGCCTCGTCGATTTTGGGTACTTTGCCTTTCAGCACCAGATGACTCTTACCTACTTCGCCCTTATCGGCGTCGAGCGAAACGGTGGCGGTCACCTGCAACTCGTCGGCGGTAAAGCCGGCTTCGTTCAGATCGAAGCTGAGCTTCATGGCGTAGCAGCCCGCGTGGGCAGCCGCGATTAGTTCTTCAGGATTGGTGCCCTTGCCTTCGGCGAAACGGGTTTTGAAAGAGTATTGCGCGTCGTCTAGGACGGTACTTTGGGTACTTACTTTTCCGGTGCCTTCTTTCCCGCTTCCCTGCCAGACAGCGGTTGCTTTGCGATTAATCATGGGTAGTTAGTTATTTTTGGGTTGAATTAAAGCCTTCACAACGCGAATTGGAGGGCTTGGGTTTCTTTTCAAAAAGCATAAAGTAGATTTTGTGCCTGAGGGATCATGCTGGTTTTTTAAAAAAAAGGTCTTCCCGATACATGGGGAAGACCTTTCGTCCAAAGCTAATAACCGACCGCCTTACACGACATTGTAAACCGTTTCGCCGTGCTCGTAGATATCGAGGCCTTCCTCTTCTACGCGCTGCGACTCGCGCAGACCGACAGTCTTTTTGATGACGAAGAACATCACAAAGGAGGTAGCTAGTACCCAGCCCATCGTGGCAAATACGCCCACTGCCTGAACACCAAGCAGCGTGGCTCCGCCGCCGTACAATAGGCCACCATCGGTAGCGAATACACCCACCAGCAAAGTACCAACCGCACCACACACACCATGAACCGAAATGGCTCCAACGGGGTCGTCGATTTTGAGCGTGCGCTCGATGAATTCCAGAGAAAACACCAGAACTACCCCTGAGATGAGGCCTATCAGTGCCGCACTGCCCAACGAAACGGCGGCGCAACCTGCGGTGATTCCCACGAGTCCGGCAAGGGCACCGTTGAGCGTGACGCTCAGCGAAGGACGCTTGTAGCGCATCCAGGAAAGCAGCATGGCAGCCACGGCCCCCGACGCGGCGGCCAGGTTGGTGGTAGCAAATATGTGCGAGATAGCGATGGCATTTTCCTTGCCTGAGGCGGCCAGTTGTGATCCGGGGTTGAACCCAAACCATCCCAACCATAGTATAAATACGCCTAATGCGCCAAGCACCAGGTTGTGGCCAGGAATTGCCCGGGGCTTACCGTTGACGTACTTGCCGAGGCGTGGACCGAGCAGAGCTGCTCCTACCAGAGCCGCCCAGCCACCTACCGAGTGAACGACTGTGGAGCCGGCAAAATCGACGAAGCCCATTTCCGACAACCAACCGCCGCCCCAGGTCCAGTGACCTGAAATGGGGTAAATGATGACAGTGATTATCATGCTATAAATAAGGTACGCACCGAAACGGGTGCGCTCAGCCATGGCCCCTGACACGATCGTCGCGGCAGTAGCAGCGAAAACAGTTTGGAACATTAGTGTGGTGATTTGGGGCAATCCGTCCACCTCATCGGGGCCGAAGAACATGTCGATTTGTCCCATGAAACCTCCAACGTCCTCGCCAAACATAATGCTATAGCCGATCATCCAGAACATGAGCGAACCAATGGAGAAGTCCATCAGGTTTTTCATTAATATATTCGCAGCATTCTTCGCGCGGGTGAAGCCCACTTCCACTAGCGCAAAGCCAGCTTGCATGAACATTACGAGACAGGTAGCTATAAGAACCCATACATTGTCAACGGACATTGCCAGGTCACTTACTGTTGTAGAAAGCTCTTCCATATTTAATTTTGAATGAGTGAATTAGAGAATGAGAGAATACTATACTGGACGACACATATTTGATTTGGGCGCCTTTTAGAGTAAAGAATTGGTGGATCTGGAAATTTGGAAAGTGAAACTGAGTGATAGCTTGAATGACTGTCTATTCACTCATTCAAAATTCACAATTCACAATTAGTTTAAAGCGTCCACGCCCTCTTCGGCATTACGGATTTTGATACCTCGCTCTACGTCGGAAATGAAGATTTTCCCGTCGCCGATTTCGCCCGTTTTAGCGGAGGACATAATGGCCTTAATGGCGGGCTCGACGTTTTGATCCTGGCAGTAGAACATCACCATGATGCGTTCGATGGTACTTGTGTCATACACGATGCCCCGGTACGACCGCGCTTCAACTGCCTTGCCTACGCCCCTGACTTCCCAGTAAGTCATGAAGTCGATGCCCGCCTCATGCAAAGCTTCCTGCATGTCGGTGAACTTAGTCTTGCGAATAATCGCTTCTACTTTTTTCATGAGGGTGATAAAAGTTTGGTTAAGTGAACTTTTGAATTCATAAACAAAATACAAATTTCGGCTCTGACCAAATTATATTCGCATATAATTCAAATTGTGCAAATTATTTATTTATTATTCACAATCTGGCAATATCTCGATTCTGACATCATATAAAATAACCAAATTTTATAATTGAAATATGCTATTTGATTTTTCGGCTATCATCCTACAATGAGCGATTGTCTTACAGCTCAAAGGAAATGTTTCTTGGTTTTGTAACATAAAAAGCCGGACTGGGAAAGGATAACAAAGTATCCTTTCCCAGTCCGGCTAATTCACAAGCCGATTCAAAAAAACCTTAGATCTCTTCCAAGATTCTTTCTATCGCCACGGCCTGTCCAATTCTTTCTTTAAGCTCACCAATAGACACCCGCTCCTGCTCCATGCTATCGCGGTGACGGATGGTGACCGTATCGTCCTCCATCGTTTGGTAATCCACCGCAATGCAATAGGGCGTCCCAATCAAATCTTGCCGTGTGTAGCGCTTTCCGATGGCGGCGTTGTCGTCATAAACCGTACGGAACGACGATTTCAGCGAATCGGCAATGCTTTGCGCTTTCTCGGCCAAGCCGTCCTTCTTAACCAAAGGCAGCACAGCGGCTTTGATGGGGGCCAAAGCTGGGTGCAGTTTTAGGTAAACGCGCTCCTTCTCTTTATCGCCTTCGCCCACCATTTCGCGGGTGTAGGCATTACAGAAGGCCGCTAAAAACAGGCGATCAGCGCCGACAGAGGTTTCTACTACGTAGGGAATGTAGTTGCCGTAGGGCTTTCCATTCTCCGCCAGGTCGGCGTCGAAGTACTGCTGCTTCTTTTTGGACAATTCCTGATGGTTCCGCAGATCAAAATCGGTGCGGGAGTGAATGCCTTCGATCTCACGGAACCCAAAAGGAAACTCATATTCGATGTCCACAGCGGCGTTGGCGTAGTGAGCCAATTTATCGTGGTCATGGTATTTAAGCTTGTCAGCGGGAAGACCAATGGCCTGGTGGAATTTTAGCCGGGTGGTTTTCCACTGCTCGTACCACTCCATTTCGGTGCCGGGCCGCACGAAGAACTGCATCTCCATCTGCTCGAACTCCCGCATCCTGAATATAAACTGCCGCGCCACAATCTCGTTTCGGAACGCTTTGCCAATTTGGGCGATACCGAAAGGTACTTTCATCCGCCCGCTTTTCTGCACGTTTAGGAAATTGACAAAAATGCCCTGCGCCGTTTCGGGCCGGAGATAAACCACGTTTGAATCTTCGGCCACCGAGCCAATCTGGGTGCTGAACATCAGGTTAAATTGCCGAACCTCCGTCCAATTGGCAGTTCCCGACATCGGACATTTGATGTCCTCGGCGATAATCAGCTCTCGCACACCATCTAAGTCTTCTGCCGAAAGTAATCGTCCCATTTCGGTGAGGAGCGCCTGGCTTTTGTCTTCTTCCCCGGCGGCGGCGTATTCCTCCGCCCTGCCTTCCAGCAGTTGGTCGGCGCGGTAGCGTTTTTGGGAATCCTTATTGTCGATCATCGGATCGCTGAAACCATCTATGTGGCCCGATGCCTTCCAGGTGAGCGGGTGCATGAAGATGGCCGCGTCGATGCCCACGATGTTCTCGTGAAGTTGCGTCATAGCTTTCCACCAGGCCGCTTTAAGATTATTTTTCAACTCCACGCCGTTCTGGCCGTAGTCGTACACGGCCTGCAGACCGTCGTATATTTCGGAAGAGGGAAATACAAAGCCGTACTCTTTGGCGTGGCCGATGATGTCTTGGAGGGATGGCCCGTCATTACGGGTGCTATTTGAGTCTTGGCTCATGTATTCGGTTTATATTTGAAGATTGACAGTGCTCTTAAACAGAAAGCGTTGGTCAATAGCCAAATCCGTTTCCGTTAGGTTGAGCGGGCGCAAAATTAGGCATTTTGTTGTTAGCGTGGAAGGTGGACGTTATTTTCGTATTTTGGGGGGAAATTAAAGATATAGAGATTTATGAAGACATTGGTAGAGGTCGATAGCAAAAAGATAGAGCAAATTCGGGAAATGAACGCTGATCTTGAAACTGAGCAGGAAATCATAGACCGCGCTTTGGACGAATTTCTGAAATCCATGAGCCGACAGCGGCTAATTGATTCATTCGGAGCTGGCTGGGATGGCGATCTGGACGAAATGCGTACTTACGATGTACCGCTTACATGATTCTTCCGTCTGGATTGAATTTAGAAAGGGTATTGTTTCCAGACGTACCGATCGACTTAGGAACGACTTGATTGCCAACCGAGTTTATATCTGTCCGGTCATCATTCAGGAGGTATTACAGGGCATTAGGCTAGACCGGGACTTTCAAAATGTCAAAAAAGATTTTGAAGACCTATTAGCGCTGAGTTGGGATGCCACGGAAGCAGCCATTTCAGCCGCTATGCTCTACCGTCAGTTACGGCAGAAGGGAATCACCATTCGCAAGCCCAATGACTGCCTGATTGCCGCGTTCGCCATACACTTCGATGTAGAGCTTTGCCACAATGATCGCGATTTCGACCAGATCGCAGCTCATACAGATTTGAAAATTTGGTCGGCTTGATTTCTATTCTGCCCTCAAATGCTCCGCAAAATCCTCCACCGCATCCAGGACTTTTTCGGGATTTCGCCCGCCGAGTCGCGGGGAGCCTTGCTGCTGATTGTAGTAAGTTTTGGGCTGATATGGACGCCGACCATTTTCAAATGGTGGGTGCTTCCCCTCTTCCAAGACGACACCATCCCCTTCACGATTGAATACCTCGACAGCACCGCCGCCCTGATCCCGGATCAAAAGGCGCAGTTTGGGGAGGAAAGAGATTTCCAGAGGACAC
>NZ_JBGSXF010000657.1:0-3590 GCF_041751555.1 Persicitalea sp.
AAACGCTCGGGAGAATTGGAAACCGAAGACTTTTCAATCATATCAGCAGCCAGGTTGATGCTGGACACGGGCGTTTGCAATTCGTGCGTCATCTTGTACATGAATTCCATCTGGCTTTGGGAGGAATCCTTGGATACTGTCGATCGCCAGCCCATGATGGACATGACTACGATTGAAAGCAGCAAACCCGCGGCAAAAGCTCCGGAATAGAAAAACTGGACATTGACGCCGCCCGCCCAGGACGGGACGCCGATTATCAGGGCAATGGCTGAGAAGAAGGAGACAAGTCCCAGCAGGACAAAACTCCATTTAATTCGCGATGTGGTCATGCAACTCCTTATTTTCCAAACACAAAAGGCTTCGTCTCTGGTCAGTAAACCAAGATCGAATATAAATTCACGAATGGGTGTAAGCGAAACGGACTTAAAGAGACCCTTTCTGATTTTACAATCCCAAGCGATGCGACTTTTGATGAAACCAGTTTCGGTTTTTATCAACTGAAACTAGCTTTTTTCCTTTTTCCGGGCTTCCCCGGCAATTGTGTTTAGTGTGCCGACCAGACGGTCGAGGTCTTTGTGTGAAGTGTAAACGTTGGGCGTAATGCGCACCCCGCTGATGTTTTCCCAGACGATGCTCGTCGTATGGATTTTTGCTCTGGCGAATAATTCCCGATCCACTTCGGCGGGCATCATGCCTTCCACCGACACCAGAGCGATAGCACCGCCATACTTAGGATTCTTGGGTGTATGGATAGTCACACCTGGCATTTCACGAGCTTGATCGGTCCAATATCTCTGAAGGTGATGCAGTCGGGCAAATTTCCGCTCGCTGCCGATGCCATTGTGAAAGTCTACCGCCGTACCGATGGCCATTTCCGAAGCAAATGAGCGGGTGCCCAAACTCTCGAACTTACGAATGTCGGGGCCATCCGGTTCATTATTAGATAGCAAAGCCCACACATTTTTGATTTTATCCTTCTTTACGTACATCATGCCGCTGCCAAAGGGAGCGCACAGCCACTTGTGCAGGCTGGTGGCAAAGTAGTCGCAGCCCAAGTCGGGAATTTTATAATCCAGATGCGCGAAAGAATGCGCCCCGTCCACGATAACCTCGATGCCGCGCTTATGAGCGGCGTCGGCGATCTTCCGGGCGGGCTGCACCTGTCCCACCCAGTTGATGATGTGCGTAATATGTACGACTTTGGTTCTGGGCGTGAAGGCGCTCACGAATTTATCGACGAAGTAGTCGTCGTTCTCCTGTGGTAATTCAAGATTTAGCCACACCAGCTTGATCCCCTCCCGCTTTTCGCGCTGTTTCCAGGCGTTAATCATGTTGGGATAGTCCTGTTTGGTCAGGATCACCTCGTCACCCGCTTTGAGTTCTAAACCAAAAATTATGGTGTTCAGCCCTTCGGTGGCGTTGCGGTTAATGGCTATTTCGTCGGCCTCGCAGCCAGCTACTTCGGCTAGTTTCTGGCGCAGTGCCTCCCGTCCCTGATCCAGTACCCGCCACATATGGTAGCTGGGGGCTTCATTGCAATATTGGTAAAATCGGATATGCGCATCCTGTACAGCCTTGGGCTGCGGACAGACTCCGCCGTTGTTGAGATTCAGCAGATTGGGCGAAACCGTGTACTCATTCTTGATCCATGCCCAGTAATCCTCGTCGGTAGCAGCCTGCCGGGGCGATAGCCCGGCCAGTTGGCGATTGGCATTTTCCATGCCTTCGGCCTGCGCGCGGTTCAGGAAAGCAGGAAGGGCAAGTACGGTACCAGCCTGAGCCAGGAAATTACGGCGAGAGGACATAGTTAGTTAGTGTAAAATATCGCTGAATATCGCGCCCACTGATGGGCAATGCACCAATTCTAGCCAATAATTATTTCACAAACAATCCATTTTACAAAAACTGAAAGCAAATTGGATCTTTCAAAGAAATGCTTTGGCTCAGAAAAGTCATCTTACCCGTTCTGGGATCGACGCGGTAAACTGTCAGATCGTTGGTCTTTTGGTTGCCTACTACCATGAATTTTCCCGAAGGGTCAAAGTTAAAATCGCGGGGTGTATCGAGTCCCTCCCTGACTTCCCCTACACTTCTCAGCTTGCCGTCTTTCATGATCTCAAACCCGTGTACAGAGTTGTAGCCCCGGTTGGATACGTACACGTACTTGCCGTTCGGGTGTAGCCTTACGGCCGCCGAGGTATTCTTTCCCTTAAAATCCGCCGGGATGGTTGGTACTGTTTCAATTTCGGTCACGACGCCAGCTTCGTCAATGGCGCAGGCGGTGAGCGTGATGTGCATTTCGTTGAGCAGATACAGGTACTTACCCGATCTGTGAATAGCCAAGTGTCTTGGCCCGGCACCGGGTTTGGTTGAAAAGTACGCCTGGGCGGGATTGGCTACTACCTGTCCAGTTTTTTTGTCGAGTTTGTAATTCATCAATCGGTCGGTACCCAAGTCAGACACGTACACAAAGTCGCCGTTGGGAGAAGGTACGACACAGTGCGCGTGGGGCTTCTCCTGCCGCGATTTGTCGGGCCCCGAGCCGTTGAACTGAAATTTGGCGGAGGCATCGTGCAGCCTTCCGGTGGCAATGAGGGGGTAGGCCGCCCAACTCCCGCTGCCGTAGTTGGCCAGAAAAGCCATCCAACCCGACGGATGCACCGACACGTGACAGGGATTCTGTCCCTCGGCGGGTTGGCTATTGAGATAAGTAAGCGCCCCGCCTTCTCCCACCGCAAAGGCCGCGATGGTATGGTCCTGATTGACCGAATAAAGGTTTTTCTTGTCGGGCGAAAGGGTCACGTACCCCGGCCCGGGGCAGTTGTTAAAGGTGTCGATTACGGCGACCTTGCCGCTGGTTAAGTCCAGTTCGCAAAGCGTGATCGAAGACTCCGCCCCCTTGGCTCCCGTACCTACATAGAAACGCGCTTTGTCTTGGGCGCTCGATTCGGTAAAAACAGCCATTAACAGCACAACCAAAAAGTACTTCATCGGGAATTGATTTTAGAGGAGTTTTGGTTGAGAAAGATGTAATGCTACGCGTTTTACCCAAAGCTACAAAGCTCAGCCCGAAAAGTGTAGGGAATTGATGAGGAGTGGGAATTAAATTTGTGTTTAAAAAAACAGCTCAACTGTCAGGCGACCCTACTTCCCCTGGAACGAAGTACAAAAATACAACTGAAATGAAATCAACCAGCACCATACCTGTCACGGGAATGTCCTGCGCTGCCTGCGCCAGCAGCGTGGAATCCATGTTAAAAAACACAGCCGGCGTCAGCGATGCCGCCGTAAACTACCCTAATCAGTCCGTCCATGTGGACTTCGACCCCGAGCAGGTAAGCCTGAGCGATCTGGACACGGTGTTGCAGGGAATAGGCTACGGCTTGCTGCTGGAAACAGAGGAGGACGATGCGCAAGCGAAGCAGCAGGAAATCCAGCAAGAACACTACCAGCAACTCAAACGACGCACGATCGGGGCCGGGGTACTGGCCCTGCCCGTCATGGTGCTGGGGATGTTTTTTATGGACTTGCCCTACGTAAACTACCTGATGTTGGTACTAACGCTGGCCGTGCTGGTATTTTTTGGTAAA
>NZ_JBGSXF010000658.1:0-13210 GCF_041751555.1 Persicitalea sp.
TTTTCACACAATATGCTGGTAGCACAAAAGATGCTTAACGCCAAGGAGAAATGCGTGTGCATCCAAAATCAGACGCAGACTTTGCACTTACAACTCACCGCAAAATCTACTGTCGTGAAGCCCGCCACCCGTCCGGTGACGGAATCGACGGAAGAAGAAACCGTTTTGAAACCCGAAATCTCCGCCGTGTCGCTTTCGCAGCATATCGCTCGCTGGGTAGTGCGCATCGTCACGGTTACGGGCCAGGTACTTACCGAAAGTCTTGTGTCGCTGTTCTCTTCTGGAGTCAAGAACACCGTGCCTGTGGACGCAATCTTCGTTTCTGTGACTGATAACGTTCTGTCTTATTTGCTGGCACCCGCACGAACGATGCCTTAGCCGGGCCACTTCCGAAACAATGCTAACACCGATTGTCTTTGAAAAGACAGTCGGCGTTTTTCGTTATCACCAACTAGAAATCGGCCATCCCTACGGGATTGCGGGAGCTTATCAATTCAGATCAGTAATCGCGTCTCTACTCATTTGTTTAGGCTTAGCTGGTGCGCAGCCCAGTGGTACACCAGTCCGGCACTTTGTGGCTTTGTCGCTATGAAACTCTGTCGCTCAATAACTAGCAAAACGCATCTTCGATATGCCGAATGTCCAGATTACCGTTCGGTAAAATCAGGATAGAAATGATATCAAATCGGACATCGAACATCCAGTCGGTTTCAAAGATGAAATTCTCAGCAGCTTTCATGATGAGTCGCGACTTGGCGTAATTCACAAACTCCTCGGGCATCCCGAAGCCCGTGCCGCTGCGGGTCTTTACCTCGGCAAAAACCATGAGCTTACCCTGCTTGGCGATCAGGTCGATCTCGGCATGGCGATGGCGGTAGTTTTTCGCTACAATCTCGTAGCTTTTGCTTTGTAGGTACTCCGCCGCCTTGGTTTCGCCCCAGTGTCCGGTGTCGTTGTGTGCTGCCATCTGAACATTTTTGTTCGAAAATACGGTTATTGACTACGGAAACAAAGCCGAATTTTTCGACCGCGTTTTTTGGAATAAAATTCCGCATGAATTCTAATCTCAACAAAGCGACGCATTATCGGCACCTTGGTCTTATGGACTATAAGGAAGCCTGGGATCTTCAGGAAAAATTTTTTGCCGACATCGTTGCTGTGAAAATTGCCAACCGCAGCCTTGCTCCCGAAAGCCAGTCCTTGACGCCTAACTACCTGCTTCTCTGTGAACACCCGCCTGTCTATACGCTCGGTAAAAGCGGTAAATTGGAAAATCTGCTGCTGAATGAGGACGGTTTGCGGGAAGTTCAGGCCAATTTTTATAAAATAAACCGCGGTGGCGACATCACCTTTCACGGCCCCGGCCAGTTGGTAGGCTACCCGATTTTGGATTTGGACAACTTCTTCACCGATATTCACCGCTACATGCGGACGCTCGAAGAAGCCATCATCCGTACCTTAGCCGACTATGGCCTGACTTCCGGGCGCATCGACGGTCTTACGGGCGTCTGGCTCGACCACGAAACCCAACGAACTCCGCGTAAAATCTGCGCCCTGGGCGTGAAAGCCAGTCGCTGGGTCACGATGCACGGCTTTGCGCTCAACGTAAACACCGACCTCAACTACTTCACGCACATCGTCCCCTGCGGCATCGACGACAAAGCCGTCACCTCTATGCAGCAGGAATTGGGAAAAGTACTTGAAATGAAAGATGTCGAAGAAAAGTTAAAAGGCCACTTGGCAGAATTGTTCGGCTTACAATTTTCTGATTATGAATTCCAAGAAGCAAGCTAATTCATTGGTCAAATCCTCCTAACTTTTTGAATGAGTCCCAGAGCTGACAAAAAAATCATGGGGCGATTGGTACCCTCAAAATGCTAAAATAACTCATGAAAAACATCCTCTTTTCTGTTTTGCTCTTTACGGCTACCACAGCCTTCGCCCAAAATCCTCCCGCCCGCCTTATCGTTCGTGGCGACGACATGGGCTTCTCGCACTCGGGCAATTTGGCTTTGGTAGAGGCCTATAAAAACGGTATTGAAACCTCGATCGAAGTCATCCTGCCATCGCCCTGGTTTCCCGAGGCAGTAGAATTATTAAAAGAAATCCCCACCGTCGACGTGGGCATCCACTTGGCCTTGACCAGCGAGTGGGATTTGGTGAAATGGCGGCCGCTGACTAGCGTGCCGAGTTTGGTAAATGCAGACGGCTATTTTTATCCCATGGTTTTCCCCAACAAAAACTACCCCGGCCAAGACATTGCCGAAAATAAGTGGAAAATCGAGGACATAGAGCGGGAATTTCGGGCGCAGATCGAAATGGCCCTGCGGCACATTCCGCGCGTCAGTCATGTGTCGGCGCATATGGGCTGCGCAAGCTTGTCGAAAGAAGTAGCGGCGATGACCAAGCGGCTGGCGCAGGAATACAAGATCGACCTCAACCCGGACGACTACGCCGTACAACGCTTACCGATGGAGGGCCTGCGCAACACACCGGCCGAAAAGGCACGGAGTTTTGTAAAGGCCCTCGATAACCTACAACCCGGTCAGACGTACCTCTTCGTAGAGCATCCCGGCCTGGACAACGCCGAACTCCGCGCAATTCACCATATCGGCTACGAGAATGTCGCCGAAGATCGGCAGGGTGTGACGGATTTGCTTACTGATCCGAAGGTGAAAGCGTTGATTGAGAAGAAAGGCATTCGATTGATTGGGTATCGGGATTTGGGGAAGTAGCCCTTCTATGCCCCCTCCCGAATCGCCAGTGCCAATCGAATCATTCCGTACTCGATTCTTTCACCCAGGTGCTCGAACAGCGAGGCCAGCGGGTCGCCGGGCTTGAAATTCATTTCGTCGGCAGCGATCAGGATTTCGGCGTAGGTGCGATCTGCGATCAGGGGCCGAAGCTGGATGTCGTAGCCTTCGTCGCGGAGTTTCACCAGGTGCGCCACCACGGTGGAAGTCGTCAGGCCGCGCTGTTGGGCGATATCATCCAGAGTGAAGCCTCTCTCGTATAGTTCGCGGGTCATGAGGTAGGTCATGCCCTTCACCACACGAGTACCGGGCTTGGTGTTTTCCTTGGCGAACTTCACGATTTCGGCCACGAAAGCTTCGCCGTAGCGTCGGTACTTCTCGTCTCCAACGCCCGACACGTCCAACATCTGCGCTTCCGAGACGGGCCGCTTCTGGGCCATTTCCGAAATAGTTTTGTCCGAAAAAATTACGTAAGGCGGTACATTGAGTGCGTCGGCCATCTGCTTACGCAACAGGCGTAGTTGCTCGAACAATGCGTCACGAATGATTTCCTGTTTCGGCTTTTCCTTCGGAATGAGCGCTTCCTCACGCGCCTTGCGCTCCGAGAATGGGATGAACTTAGCCAGTTCGAGCGTCTTGCCTTCTTTGAGAATCTGCCAGCTTGAAGCATTGAGCTTGAAAGCGTGGGCTTCGTCGTAGGCGATATCCATCACGCCGGAGTTGAGCATCTGACTGAGGTACTCGGCCCACTCGTCGCCGCGCAGGTCGCGGCCCACGCCGAAGGTGGGCAGTTGGTCGTAACGGCGGTCGAGCAGGGCGCGGTTGCGGCTGCCGCGCAGAATGTCGATCAGCATCCCCATCGCCACGCGTTCGCCGGTGCGGGCGATGCCCGAGAGTGCCTTTTGGGCCAGCAGTGTGCCGTCGAAGCGGGTGCGGGGGTTTTGGCAAACATCGCAGTTGCCACAGTCCTTTTCCACGGCTTCGTTAAAGTAGCTGAGCAGAATTCGGCGGCGGCAGAGGTCGGCCTCGGCGTACTGCTTCATGCGCTCGAGCTTGGCCCGCAGCAGTTCCTTCTGCTCGTTGGACTGCTCCGACTTATCGATCATCTCCTGCCGCATCACAATATCCTGGTAGCCGTAAAACAATACCGTGTCGGCGGGGGCACCGTCGCGGCCCGAGCGGCCGATTTCCTGGTAAAAGCTCTCGACGTTGGGCGGCAGGTTGTAGTGAATCACCCAGCGGACATTGGACTTGTCGATACCCATGCCGAAGGCGATGGTGGCGACGATGATCTGGATGTCGTCGTTCAGGAATTGCTCCTGCACCTTGGAGCGCTGTCCGGCGGAAAGGCCGGCGTGGTAGCAGTCGGCGCGGTAGTCGCGGTTTTGGAGCGAGGAGGCCACGGTTTCGGTGGTCTTGCGACTCAGGCAGTAGATGATGCCCGGCTGGTTAGGGTGTTTTTTCAAAAATTGCTCGATCTGCGGCAGCCGTTTGCGGGAGGGCAGTACCGTCAGGCTGAGGTTGGGGCGGTCGAAACTGGCCACGAAAGTTTGGGCCTTCTTCACGCCCAATTGCCCCAGGATGTCGCGACGCGTTACGCGGTCGGCAGTAGCGGTGAGGGCAATGACCGGCACGCCGGGAAAATGGTTTTTGAGTGAGGAAAGTTGGCGGTACTCGGGCCGAAAATCGTGGCCCCACGACGAGATGCAGTGCGCTTCGTCCACGGCGAACAGCCGTACGTTCCAGCTTTTGAAATGCTCCATCGTGTTACCCGAAAAAAGCCGCTCGGGTGCTACGTAGAGGAGTTTCAGTTCGCCTAACTTGGCCTTCCAAAATACCGAATCCTGTTCCTTCCCGGACAAAGAAGAATTGAGGTAAGCCGCCTCGATTCCGTTAGCGCGGAGGGCTTCCACCTGATCTTTCATCAAGGCAATGAGCGGTGAAATCACTACCGTAAGGCCGTCCTGCAATAAGGCAGGTACCTGGTAACAAACCGACTTACCGCCGCCCGTTGGCATCAGCACCAGACAGTCTTCACCGCGCAATACGGTGTCGATGATCTCGGCCTGCTGAGGGCGGAAGCTGTCATAGCCGAAGTATTGTTTAAGTACTCTTTCTTTGGTTAAAGGCATTTTTTGTTCAGCGTTCGGCACGGGCTGTCCCGTTCGTTTAGATGTGGATACCAAGACACAACGCTCTTTTTGTAGGGAAAATGCCCTGAGGAAAGCATGTCAAAGACGCATCACCAGATAAGTTTCTTCCTGCCTTCTCATTTGCAGTACTGTAAATGTACAAAATATTCGTGTTCCCTGAATGGCTTTCGTCAGCTAGGCTCTAGGAAGAATATTTTTCCTTTACGTATAAGTAATTTATATAAAATTATTTTACATTTAGGTCGATTTTTTAACAAAAATAACTCTACAACCTGTTCAAGTCATGTTCAAAAAGAAAATCCGTTTCTCCGACAGCACTTCCAAATCTAAAAAATCTTTCCTTCGTGAGTGGTCCGACTCGTTGTTGTTCGCGGTCGTCGCCGCCACGCTGATTCGCTTCCTGACGTTCGAGGCTTACGCCATACCTACGCCCTCCATGGAGAATTCACTGATGGTAGGGGACTACCTGTTTGTGAGCAAGCTGCACTACGGTATCCGTACTCCGAGAACGCCTCTGCAAGTCCCGCTCACTCACCAGAAAATCTGGGGTACGGATATTCCCTCGTTCAGTGACGCCATTCAGCTACCCGTCTATCGTACGCCCGGTTTTTCGGAAGTCAAAAGCGGCGATGTCGTGGTCTTCAACTACCCGCCCGGCCTGGCGCACGAAGCGGATTATCCCGCAGATTTGAAAACCAATTATGTCAAACGCTGTATTGGCGCACCGGGCGACAAAGTACAGATCAGACAAGAGAAAGTATTTGTAAACGAGCAGCAAATACCCGCGCCACGTCGCGCCCAGACATTTTATTTCGTTAGAACGAAGGAAGACCTGAACGAACGCTTTTTCCGCCGTTACGACATTGTCAATGATTTTAACTCGCCCGACGGGCCGTTCATCAATTGGCAACCCGTGGAGGCATTTGATGAATCGACCAAAACCAATATCCTCGTCGGCTACAACGTCAACATGACGCCGGATGTGCTGGCCCAATTCCGGGAAATGGACTGGATTGAGGGCATTGAGCCCACCACCGCACTACCCAATGTAGCCGAGGCAGGCATCTACGGTGGTATGGCCTACGGGAACCGTTCCTCCGGTTGGAACCGTGATAACTTTGGACCATTGACGGTACCGAAGAAAGGCGTCACAGTTTCGATCAGCGAAAAGACGATTGCTGTGTATGGCCCAGTGATCGAACGCTACGAGGATAACGAGAACGTAGAAGTAACGCCAACCAGCATCACCGTCGGTGGTCAGCCAATCAATTCCTACACCTTCAAGCAAGACTACTACTTCATGATGGGCGACAACCGCCACAACTCCGAGGACTCGCGTTTTTGGGGCTTTGTCCCTGCTGACCACATCGTAGGCAAAGCCGTGTTTGTGTGGATGTCCATCGATCCGGTGGCGGATAAGGCTTGGAACAAAATTCGTTGGAACCGACTGTTTCGGGTGATCGAGTGAATGTGGATTTTGGACGCTGGACTTTAGACGTTAGATTTTTTGATTCAGCGTCCAAAATCCAGCGTCCAAAATCCAACGGCAGCGGCCGACCGTCGCGCCGGCGGACCGGTCTAAACAGGCAAATACACGCTGAACGTCGTGCCTTTACCGAGCTGACTGGTGGCTGTGATGGCTCCGCCGTGGTTGACGGCTACTTTCTCACAAATAGCCAGGCCGATCCCCGTGCCGCTGTACTGGCTCTTGCCGTGGAGACGCTGGAATACCTCAAAAATGCGGTCGAGATACTTTTCTTCAAAGCCAACGCCGTTGTCAGCTATGTCGATGCGGTAGTAAGCCGCCGCTTGCCGCCCGAGGCGAACATCGGCGGGTACATCCGCCGCGCTTACTTCCGTAGTGACGATGCGAATAACGGGGGCGATGTTCGATTTTTTGAACTTCATCGCGTTGCTCAGCAGGTTTTGGAAAAGTTGGTTCAGTTGGCTGGCGTCGCCCTGCACCACGGGCAGCGGTTCCATGGTTATCGACGCCTGACTTTCCATGATCCTCAGTTCGAGATTGTTCAACACACTGCTCATGACTTTTTCCAGCGGTACTTCATCGGCTGCTTCCTGCCGGGTGGTGATGCGGGAGTAGGTCAGTAGATCGTCGATCAGCACCGACATTCGCCGGGCCGCCGTCTGCATCCGGTTGAGGTAGTCGGCACCGTCGCCGAGTTGGGCCTCGTAGCGCTTTTTGAGCATATCACCGAAGGACTGGATTTTGCGCAGCGGTTCCTGTAGATCATGGCTGGCTACGTAAGCAAACTGCTGGAGGTTTTCGTTGGAGCGCCGAAGTTCCTGCACCGAGACTTCCAGTTGCCGGGTGCGCTGCGCGACCAGTTCGTCGAGGTGTATCTGGGTTTGCTTTTGCTCGTGAATGTCAGTAATCGTACCTAGCCAGGAAGCAATTTCTCCAGCTTCGTCCCGCATGGCCGTTGCACGGGCCAAATGCCAGCGGTAGGCGCCGTCGGCCCGCCGGAGGCGGTATTCGACTTCGTAAGCTTTACCAGTTTTCAGGGAGTGCCTCATCTTTTCAGTTGCGGCGGGCAAATCGTCGGAATGCGTGGCTACTTCCCACCCTCCGTTGAAAGTTTCTTCGACGCTCTGTCCGGTATAGTCGTACCAACGCTGGTTGATGAAGGTGAGCTTACCGCCGGGATCGGTGTGCCACGCTATGTTCGGGATGGTTTCCAGCAAAGTCTGGAAGCGCGTTTTCTCAGCTTGAATTTTTTCGCGGGCCAGCACCGCCTTCGTAATGTCCTGCACGGTGCCATTGATCCGGTACGCGACCTTCTGCTCGTTGAACCACGCCCGTCCTTTGGCCAGCACGTTTCTTTTGGTTCCGGTTTTTTGGTTAGCAATCGTATACTCGATCAGGTACTCACCACCGGATTTGTATTCCATCGCCTGGCGGAAGGCGGCTTCCACCCGGGCGCGGTCTTCGTCAATCACCGTGGCCAAGCCTTCTTCGAGGGTGGCTCCCTGATCCGCAGGAATACCGAACCATTCCTTGAACCGGACGCTGCCCGTGAATTTTTCGGTAAGGGGGTTGTAGTCCCAGGTGCCAAGTTCGGCCGCCTCTATGGCGAAATGCAGTTGATTTTTGCTGTCGGTCAGCTTCTTCAAGTTGTTGACCTTTTCGGTCGTTTCTGTGCAAGTGGTCAAAACAGCCACCACCTGGCCTGATTCGTCGAAAATAGGGCTATAACTGAATGTCCAGTAAACGTCTTCGATTCGGCCGTTGCGGTAAAAGGGAATCAACTGGTCCTCGCTCCAGGTTGCTTCTCCGGTTAGACGAACCTGATCGAGTAGTGGCTTTATGATGTCCCAAATTTCCGTCCATATTTCGGTGGCGGGCTGGCCCAGGGCATGCGGATGCTTGCCGTCGTTGCCAAGGCTGGGTCGATAGGCGTCGTTATAAAAACAAAGCAGGTCCTTGCCCCAGAAAAGAAACATAGGGAACCTGGAGTTAAGCAGGATTCCCAGCGTAGTCCGCAAACCCTGCGGCCAGGTGTCAGGCGTTCCCAGCTGGGTCTGAGACCAGTCCATCGTGCGCGTACGTTGGCCCATCTCCCCGCCGCCGCGTAGAAAAGCGTGTTCAACCGAATTGGTGACAGTATCATTTGAGGGCATTGGCTGTGTACAGTTGTGGAATAAGTGGTTATAGGTTAAGGCCGTCAACTAAAGAATACATAGGCAAAGGGCAAAATGTTAAACCATTGCACCACTTATGACTCTACCTGTTGCCTTCCAGCAACCGATGGCACACTATTTACGTACTTAAATGGAAACGACTCCATAAAACTACAAAACACCTATGAAACTCAAAAACATATCTTTTGCCTTCGCCGCAGTCCTCATCATGATTTCGTGTGGTACTTCGGCACCTACCTCCAAGTCAGCGCCCATCGAACACACGATCTGGGACAAACTCCTTAAAGAACATGTAAACGATCAGGGAATGGTGGATTATAAGGGCTTTAAGAAAGACCAGGCCCAACTAAAGAAGTACCTTGACCTGATCAGCAGCAATGCGCCCGGCAGCAAATGGAGCCAGGACGAAAAACTGGCTTACTGGATCAATGCTTACAACGCCTTCACGGTGCAACTGATTCTGGATCATTATCCCCTGAAAAGCATCAAGGATATCGGTTCTTCCATCAAGATTCCGTTTGTCAACACGCCCTGGGACGTAAAGTTTATTGAGATCGGAGGCAAGAAAATGGACTTGAACAACATTGAGCATGGCATCATCCGCAAGGATTTTAACGAACCCCGCATTCACTTCGCCGTGGTGTGCGCGGCCATGTCATGTCCGCCGCTGCGCAACGAAGCCTACACCGCCGCCAAACTCGACAAACAACTCGATGACCAGGGCCGCGATTTTTTGAACAACGACCGCCTGAACAAAGTGACTAAGGACAAGGCTGAAGTATCCAAAATCCTGGACTGGTACGGCGGCGACTTCAAGAAAAAAATGCCGATAAAAGACTGGATCAACAAATACGCCAAGACCAAGCTGGAGACGGACAACATCTCCTTCATGGACTATAAGTGGCCGTTGAACGAGCAGTGAGATTTGATTTTGGACAGTGGACACTGGACTTTGGATAAGTCAAAAGTCCAGCGTCCACTGTCCAACCGCATCGGCGGACCGATCCTATTTCGCCATCTTAAGCGCCTCCGTGGTCGTGTAGTACTTCGTAATCATGTTCGGAACTTCCCAGTCGGGAAGTTTTCCGTCCTTTAGGTACTCCATATACTTGCGGGCGACTTGGGCAAAGTGGGCCTCGTGGCCGTTGTCGTACTTGGCGGGAATCATCACCTGCCAGCCTTTCGAATCTTTCTTGAGATCGATGCCGGGATGGAGTGCTTCCACTTTTTTAAAGGCCTCCTCCAAGGCCTGAGCGTAACCATCTTCCTGTCCGACTGACTCGATGTAGAGCATGGGCTTATAATTTTGCTCCTTGCCCTGTCGGATAATGAGGTTGGCTTTGGAACCGCGCATGATCGAGTAATGTGTGTCGGCGGCGCCCTCGGGAGCCTGGAAGTTCCAAAGTACCTTTACCTGCGCATGGATGTCTTTGAGGGTGTAGTTGATTTCGCCGTTGGCGTACACACTCATTGTACTGTCTTTTACGGACGAAGTCAGATAGTCAGGATAGCTGTCCATCTTCGTGACTTGCTTGAATTGCGAGGGCGTGAGGTCGGTTGTCCAGCGCTTAGCCGAAATCAAATTGACGTCGGAGGGGTTGACTACCTGCTCGGGGAATGCCGCCCACTGGATCAAGTCCACAAGGTGGGTGTTGACATCCACAATGCCTTCGCCCTGTTGCTTAATGTCGAAAAACCAGGCGGGCCGCACCAACGGACTGCCGGACACGATTTTGGAAAAATGGTGAACGCTCTCCTTGCTGATAGCGGGCTTTTCGGTGGTGCCTTTTTGGAGTTGACCGAAAATTGCTTCCTGCTGGGCAAGTTCCTTCTGTAAGGTATTGGTAATCTCGTACCGCTCAGTCATGATGTCGTATAGCAGTACGTTATTTTTCTCGGCAGAATCGAAGGCTTCTTTCAACAACTCAAACCCTTCGGAGTCGATCGCCATCGGCTTGTCGGCCAGTACGTTCAATCCCGCGTCCACAGCCTGCTTGATGTAGTTAGTTTTCTTCTGGTTGTTTCCGGCCAGCACCAGTACGTTACCTGATTTATCGGCGAGCATTTTTTCCAGGTAATCCGGCCCGGTATAAACTTCTTCCTTCCAGTGGGTAGGCGACTCGGCGCGGGTGTTGTACTGATCGACCTTCGCCAGATACGCTTTTACTTCCGGCCCGTCGGGCGCGTACACGTAGACGACTGTATCTACCTGGTCGTAGGCCGCTTTTTGTAGTAAGTCAGCGTGAAAGTGACCGGGATCGAGAACGATGAGCCGCAGTTTGTCGGGCGAGTCCGTAGTTTCTTTTGCGGTGTTACAACCTTGGTTCATGGTCGTAAGGACGATTAGGGCGGAGAGGGTCAGGGCTTTTTTGAGCATTGTTTGGTAATGGAAAATTAAGAGTAATAAATTGACAACGTCTATTTATTGATAGGAGTAAGCTCACGATTGTGAATACACTACCTTCCCGTCAATGATCGTCATGTTGATTTCGATGTTTTCATCAAACAAAACCACGTCAGCCGCCTTTCCTACTGTCAGCGATCCGATTTGATTCTCATGTCCCATGATTCGGGCGGGGGTACTTGACGCCATTTTTATGGCGTCAAGCAAGGGTACTTTGGCCTGCTGCGTGATCGTGCGCACCAGCCGGTCGGCGGTGGCGACGCTCCCGGCGAAGGCGGTGCGGTCGGGAAGTTTGGCGACGCCATCTTCGACCAGTACTTTCAGGCCATTGTCGAGAGGGCCGAGGATGCTGTCGCCGGGTGGGAGGGAGGCAGCTCGCATGGCATCGGTGATGAGGGCAATGCGGTCGGGGCCTTTTATTTTGTAGATCAATTGCAGGAGCGGCGGCGGCAGGTGAATGCCATCGGTGATGATTTCTACATCCATTTCATCCAACAAAAAAGCACTTTCCACCGCCCCGGCGTAGCGGAAGGCATCACGTCGGGTTACGCCCAGCATCCCTGAGTAAAGGTGCGTCATCAGACTGTACCCGTTTTCGGCGGCCAGCACCACATCCTCGTGAATGGCTTCGGTATGCGCTACTGACGCAATGATGCCTTCCGAACGCAGGAACCGCCCCATTTCCAACGCGCCCGGCAATTCAGGGGCAATGCTCCACCGCGTGACGGAGCCGTTGGCCCGGCGAATAATGTCGCGGTACTCCGCCGGGTCGGGATTGCGAATGTAGCGCGGATCCTGAGCCCCGCGCTGACTCATGGCAAAGTAAGGGCCTTCCAGATGAAGTCCTAGAAATTTGGCTCCTCTCTGGTTGGCCCCGTTAGCCTCTTCGTACAATTCCAGCGTATTAAATAGTGCTTCCTGACTACTTGTGAGGGTAGTAGGCACCATCGCCGTCGTGCCAAAGCGTGCGTGGGTTTCTGCTATTTTCAGAAAAGCCTCCACGCTGCCGTCCATAAAATCGTGACCGCCACCACCGTGGACATGAAGCTCGATGAAGCCGGGCGAAACGTACTTTTCCTGAGCGTCTATCTCGGGCAAATCGGGTGCATCGACACCCTGTTCCAAGACGGCGGTAATGACGCCTTGTTCAACTACCACAGTACCCCTTGGAAGCATGCGGTAAGGAGTCAGGAGTGTGCCGTTGATTATCTTAAAAGAGGAGTGCATTAAGAGCGAATTAGGAAAGTAGTGAGGCCGAGTTTTTATCCAAATAAAGAACACAGTCGTCATGCGTTCGCAGAATACCGGCTGGATACTTCGGGCTAATCGGCAATTCCGCGCAGTCTTTCACGGCCTGGGCCTTGCGCTCGTCGGGAACGGAACAAACGATTGATTTCGATTTCAGAATCTGATGGATAGACATGCTGATGGCCTGCTTCGGCACGTCATCCATCGTGGCGAACCAGCCTTCGTTGAACTGTTGCTTGCGGCAGGCTTCGTCCAACTCCACCACGATGTAGGGTTGTTCGGTAGAGAAATCCGCCGGAGGATCGTTGAAGGCTAAGTGGCCGTTTTCGCCAATGCCCACCTGCGCCATGTCAATCGGGTGGGCTTTGATTAGCTCACCCAATCGGGTACATTCCTGAGTCGGCTCAGCTTCGCCATCGATAAGATAGTACGCCTTCAGCGCGGGTACTTTATCGATGAAACGCTCTTGCAAGTACTTCCGAAAACTGGCTGGTGCCGTGATGGGCAAGCCAATGTACTCGTCGAGGTGGAACATCACGACTTTGCTCCAGTCGATTTCGTCGTGGGTGAGTAGTCTTTGCAGGGTTTCAAATTGGCTCGTTCCCGTCGCCAGAATAATATTGGCCTGGCCTTTTTCGGCAATGGCTTTTTTGATAATCTCAGCGGCCCGGTCACCGGATTTTTTTCCGAGTTCCTGGCTGTCGTTTGAGATGTCAGTATTGAATTTCATTAGTACTTTTTTTGATTTAAAAACAAAAAGCCGCTCTTTATTGTCTCCCCCAATTCTCCACCACTTTCAAAAATAACTCCCGCAAAAACACCGTCCGCTCACCCGGCTGGCCGTTAGTGATCGTATGCTCACCGACCTGCACGATGGGCAGCGCCCACTTGGTAGTGCTGGTGGTGAAGCACTCGTCGGCGTGGACGAATTCGTCGAACAGGACGGGTCGTACCTGTACCTCGAAGTGTGGGGCGGCGAGTTCCAGAAAAAC
>NZ_JBGSXF010000659.1:0-3317 GCF_041751555.1 Persicitalea sp.
TGAAAGCAATAGTGGCGTATTCCTCCCAGGCTTCGGCTTGCTCGAAATAGCCTTTTGCCAGAGTGTCATTCTCCCAAGTGGATTGTTCGTGGTAAAATACCCCTAGCTGGTGCGATACCGTTTTGAACCGATCCAGTGTAGGCTGATCCTGTTTGCGCATCCATTCTCGCGTCAGGGCGTGTACTTCAAAGACCTTGGCCGTCTCATCCCAAAAACAAAGTGACCAGTCACGCAAAGCCTCCAACACGGGAGCCAGGGCAACCGATTCTATGGGTAGCACCGCGCTGAGGGCCGTCAGCGAGCTGCGGCTGGAAAAGACAGAGGCCACGGTAAATACCTCCCGTTCGTGCGCTGTGAGCCGGTCGTAGATGCGGCCCAGCAGTAAGTTTTCAAAGATTTGTCCCTCCGCCTGCTGAACCAGCGTGGGCAGGTCGGTAGCCGGGTGTTTGGTCAGTAGCCCCTCCAAAAACTGCATGGCGCGGGGGTGTCCGTCGAACCGACGATGGAGCAGATCCCGCTCGGCCAGCGGAATCTGGCGGAGCGTAGGAGAGAAATTGAGGTACCGATACTGCTCGGCGTAGGTCAATTTGTCAATTTCTATGTCAGTCACTAACCCATCCAGACCTGTGATCGCGTAGCGCGTCGTGAACAGGACGTGGCAGTCGGACGGGCTATTTTGCAGGAGGTAGCGGATAAATTCCCGTAGGTTTTCCGACACGATGGCTTGCTGTTGGGCGCCGTCGGCATCCGTCTGCACGTCCTCAAAATTGTCTAAAATGATAATCGTCCGCCGTCCAGTCAGGCAATTATCCAGCAGTAGTTGCAATTTCTGTTCCGGCTCTGTATGAGGGCTGTCCAATAGGGCTTTCAGCTCGGCGGCTACGTCTTCAGCAGGTTGCGCCCGACTTTTCCACCGGCTAAAAATCTTCTCCAGTATGACGGCTTCCTGAATGTTAGCTCCGCGACTGAACAGCAGCACCTCGTAGCCGTATCGTTGGCGGTAGTGGTGGGCAAAGGCTTCGGCAGTCGTCGTTTTGCCCAGTCCACCCAGGCCGTGCAGGCACACGTGTCGGCCTTGTCGCAAGTGCTGCCGAAGCTGAATCAGCAGCCGCTTCCGTCCGATAAAGCCTTCACCGATCAACCGTGTGTACTTGTTCCGTAAAAAATCGGGTTTGGGATAGAAGCGGTTCAGCGTGTCGACGTTATACTGCTCGGGTTTGGTCAGCGGGCCAATGACCTGATTCTGATAGAGCACGGGGGTGAACCACTCACCGGGGATGTCTGCCTGCGGGGCGTTGGCCCGGCGGTGCTGCGCCTCCTGCCAAAGCCCCAGCCGGGCGTCGTGCATGGCTTTGGTCAGCGAGTCGCCATAGGCCAGCCGCTCGTAGAGTTTTTCCGTAAAAAGTCGGGCTCCGGCATCGGTTACCGAAAAACGCATGGCTAGCACGGCGGGTACCCCCACGGCCGCCGTCTGCTCGGCGGTACTGCCTTCGGAACCCCCCACGGCCGTTTCACAGGCACTCAGAACCACCAGTTTGATAGACGAGAAGGCTCTTAACGCTAACCCCAATTCGTAGCCCGCCACCTCCTGCTGGTCGCCGTCCTCGTTCTCCATCATCAGGATGCCCTTTTTATCCGTTTCCACGAACTGCCCGTGGCCGCTGATGTGCACAATGTCGTGGCTTCGGGCAGCCAGGGCGGCTTTGATTTCGTCCAGATTGGCGCAGTCTAAGATTTCCATCACCAACTTAGGCCGCTCGTTACCGGTGGCTTCTAACCGGCGCACCGCGTCGATAATTTTCTTCTGCTCCTCTTCAATTTCCAGCATCTTGCTCCGCTCGGAGAGGTTTTCGGGAAGGGCCGGAATAAACAGGAGTTTGATGGGAGCCGCCTCGGCGGTAGGCCCTTGGCGATTGAAAGCCTGAACGGTTTTTTCCCGGCTGCGCACCAGACCAAAATTATCACGGGGCAGCGCATTGCTCCCGACACTAGTCAGCAAGGGTAGCACCATTTCCCAGGGTAGGTTTTGCACTGCTTCCTCCTCCGTTGAAACAACCAAGAGCAAATCGCGAATTTTACCCGATTGAAGCAGGCTGAGAAAATCCGTACAGACCAGGCCGATCTCCCCGACAAAAAACGACTGATAAATGGCGGTGGGCAGGCTGATTTCCAGTGTTTGGGGTGTCGTAACGAGCCCGCGCCCCAACCGCAAGGCTTCCCCGGCCCCGCGTCGATGATCCTGAAAGATTTCCACCTGCTCAAACAAATCACCGTCAATCGGTAGCCTCACCTTCTCTCGCAGGAGTGGAACCGACGCATCATCCGGTCCCTTCACCGAAAGCATGGCTTCGTACTCCTCCCCCGCCTTCTCGATTCGGAGAAACAGGATACTATGCGGAAAATCCCGCTCAACTATATAAATTTTATCACCGATGTGGACGTCGCCACCCGCCGTAATGGTGCCGTAGTTGATATTTTTGAGAATAGCCTGCATGGAAAAGGAGAGATTAGCCAACAGGTATGTAATTGACCTGAGTTGTCCATGGAAGACAGTCGGCTTAAATATAATGGGTATTGGTCAGATCATTCGCTTCATTTATCAAACGGTTTAATACCGCGATATGTGGGGACCCACGCGTTGCCATTTGCTAATCGACCTTTAACGGCGGACCAACTACCTGCATATCGTGATCGGCGAAAATTTTTGCAATTTCTTCTTTGGTGGGTTCCTTATCCAGAGCTGCCATCGTCACAAAGAACTCCTCCAGCTTGCCGGCTGGCTGCAGGATCACCGTCATCCGTCCTTTCTCGCTGATCTGAGTCCAGGCATGGGGTACTTTTCGGGGCAGAAAAATACTGTCCCCGGCTTGGAGTCGGTGATGATCCCGGCCCACCAAAAAGCGGTATTCTCCTTCCTGAACCTGAAAGATCTCATCCTGATTGGGATGTACATGCAACGGCGTTCCTCGTTTGGGGGATAAAGAAGTCTGTTCAAACACAGCCAGATCACCATTGGTATCTTTCCCCGATATTTTGACATCGAGAATATTGGCATTCACACCTTTCAATTGAATATGACCATGATAGCGGCCTTCGCCCGATTCAATTTTGAAACCTTTTGGGGCGCGATCTTCCGCCGCCTGGGGTCGACCAACAATCGACAAAGGGGCCGCAAAAATACCAGTCTGAACAAATTTTCGACGCTTCATAATCAGCCTGGTTTTAAAGGTGATAAACCATCAATTACCAATTCGCTCAGAAATAGGAAATTGGAGATGCAAGATAAAAATTTGTTTTTTCAAAGTTTTACGAATTTT
>NZ_JBGSXF010000660.1:0-2125 GCF_041751555.1 Persicitalea sp.
CATTCGTTCGTTTTTTTGGTTGCCATGTAAAAAAAACTGGCACTCTCCCGACTAGACTACGGCCTTTTTCTCCATGATCAGCAGAGGATAATCGCGGAGGGGTAGTTCTCTAAAAAGTTGCGCTTCCTGACTGATTCGGTACTTGTCGTTGTCGTAGAATTTTTCGTGATCCGCGAGCTCGAAGATTTCTCCCGACAAAGGATCGACCAAAACCGGATTTTGGAAACCAGCACCTTCCCAATCCCACAGAAACAGATGGACGCTCCGGTCGGAATACGTATCCGCCGCTTTGTCCTTCGACCAGTAGGCCAGCACGGTGCCGTTGGCGGTGTTCAGTGTGGTAGCGCTCATGCCATCCAGGCGCTGCCCCGCACCATTACCCAGCGCGGCGTATTCCTTTTCGCCCGCCGATTGGACCCCGTCCATCAGGTGGATAATCGAATTACGCGTATGTACTTCGCCATGAACCAGACTGCCCAGATATTGCAGGGCTTTGAAAGCCACTTTCGGACTTATTTCGGGTTTGGATTTTAAAATTCCCTTGTAATTCACGTTTCCCGAACCTTTGGGATAATCGTGCAAATCCACGATCAGAAACCAGAGCGTCATGGCAATGTCCAGCGAACAGTCGGTGAGCAATCGCCTCAGCATCACCTTCGCCTGGATGTTTTCGGTGTAAGGCCCTTCCCCGATGAACCCGGTACTTTTGGGTTCGGATGGGAAGCCGTTCTCTCCCTGCCAGATTTTGAGGGTCGGATTATACTGCCTGACCAATCTTCTCAGGGCTTCGATCCTTTCGGTGTAAGTTTCGGGAATAGTACTATAAGGATGGAAGGAAAAAATATCGATTTGCTGGCCCAGCCCCGCCTCGAACATATCCCGGATGAAAGTGTAGGGCAGGCGAGAAGTCACGCCCCCCACGATGACGGCACCCGGACAGTTTTTGCGTATCAACGGGGCCGACAGCCTGACCAGATCGACGTACCTCCCGGGGTCGATCTCACCCGGTCGCCAGAAGCCTTTGAGGTTGGGTTCGTTCCATATTTCGTAGTGTTTTACTTTCCCCCGGTATCTCTTGGCTAAGGCTGTCACAAACCGCGCCCACGCCAGTTGTACTTCTTTACTTATCATCGGATGCGCCCCCGTTTCGCCCTCCGTATAGTTTTTGTTGCCGTAGCCCACGTTGAAAAAGGGCTGTATGCCCCGCTCGATTAGACCATCGACGCTTTCATCCAGCCAGCCCCAGTCGTATTGGTTTTTGACGCGCTCGACGCGGTTCCAACCTGTCTGAAGCCGCGCCCACTTTACGGGCAGGTCGTTCATCCAGGGATACACTTCCTTGGGTTTCCATAGTTGGCGATCCAACGTTTCGCAGCCAATGCCGAAGGGCGAAGCGGCGATGTCCTTTGGTTTTTTTATGGTGACGTTGCCCAGCTTTTTAAGTTCGCTACGCCCACGGTCACGTACCGATACCTCCGCCTTCACACCATTTGGCGAGGCCAAAAGCGGAGCGACAGTAAGGGTTTTCAAGAAATTCCTGCGGTTGCTTTCCATAGGTGTGAATTCTGGATGTATTATAAAGATTGCTTCAACGACTGATCGAATACATTACAAACGTGCAGCGAGTCGGGATTATAATGGTACGGCCCCTCGTAGCCCGTATCGCCGAGCAAGTGACTCACCAGCGCGATCGACAGCGGGTAAAACCACGAACCCAGCATGATTTTCTCGCGGTCAGGGTCATCGTCGCGTATTTCGGCGATGGCGTCGTGGGCACCCTCCTGCCAAATCCAGTGCGGACGCGGCAACCAGCCGACGGTTTGGTAGTCGCGGCGTTGCAGCAGCCAGCCGACGCCATCGGGACTCTCGTGCTGTAGAGCGTGGGCCAGGTACTTCCGGCAAGCCGCTTCCACGTCTTCACGGCGGTAGGCGGTCAGGGCGGCGAGGTTGACGAGTTGGTAGGCCCCGTCGAAATCGGGGCAGTCCCTTAGATTTGTGAGATAATCATTAACTTTAAAAAGTACAATACCAGAAGATCCGAAGGAGTGAGCGGTGAACTACGGGGCGGCCTATCAAACAGAACTATGCTCGGAATTAGTCCCTCACACCTTTTCACTGATCGGTT